>JAFTCU010000158.1 GCA_017454585.1 Thermoguttaceae bacterium
AGCACGGCGAGGAATCGGGCGCCGGCCGCCGCGTTGAGCTTTTCAAAACCGGTCCGATCGAGGCGCTGAAGTCCGAGATCCACAATTCGATCTTCCTCGGCGACGAAACGCTGACGGTTCCGAATGCGGCCGTCATGGGGATCATTTCCAATAATCAGGCGGTCTCGACCCTGACCCAGGGCGCGGCCTCGACCGAGGAAAAACCGGTCATGCTCGTCCTTTCCAGCACCCCGTTCTATGGCGAGATGGGCGGTCAGATCGGCGACACGGGAACGATCACGTCCAAAGGCGAAATGTATGCCGTGAATAATGCGGGCAAAAACGAACCGTTCCTTCATCTGACTGAAGAGGAGCGGGCCTTGCTGCTCCGCATCGTTCCGGCTGGCGAGTCAGGAGCCGAGCCGTTCGAGTTCGAGGTGATCGACACGCAGAACAACGGCGGGCTTTTGATCCATGTCGGTTTCCTCCGCAAAGGGTCCATCCGCGTGGGTCAGCTTTGCACTGCCCAGGTCAACGAGAAACGCCGCCACGCGATCGAGCGCGCCCACTCGGCCACGCACCTTCTGCACAACGTGCTCCAGAAGTACCTCGGCGCTCACGCCCAGCAGCGTGGTTCCAAGGTCACTGAGGATATGCTGCGCTTCGACTTTTCCAACCCGCAGGCCGTTCCGTCGGACATTTTGCTCAAGGTCGGGCGTGAAGTGAATATGCGCATTCTGGAAGCCGCCGAGGTTTCCGGGAAAGTCATGCCGCTGGAAGACGCGCGGAAGACCGGCGCCATGATGCTCTTTGGCGAGAAGTACCCCGATAACGTCCGCGTCGTGACGATGGGTCCGTCGAAGGAACTCTGCGGCGGGACGCACGTGACGAACATCGCGAAGATCGGAGCCTTCAAGATCCTCTCGGAAGAAAGCGTTTCGACCGGGACGCGCCGCATCACTGCCATCACGGGCATGAAAGTCCTCGAGTATATGACCGCCCGCGAGCAGGTCCTGACCGAACTGGCGCAGGAAATGCGCGCCTCGGTCGATGAACTGCCGGTTCGTGTCGATGCGTTGATGAAAGAAGTTAAAGCCCTCAAGAAAGAGGTGATCGAACTGAAACGCGCAGGCGGCCCGACCCTCGACGAACTGCTCAAGCAGGTCGAGAAGCGTGACGGTTACTCGGTCCTGACGGCGCAAGTCCCCGGCGGTCCCGAAGTGCTGCGCGAAATGTCGGACCAGCTCCTGCGTCACGTTCCGCGTCTGGCGGTCATGCTTGGCAGCGAAATGGAAGGCGGGAAAGCCGCGCTGGCCGCTTCCATCAGCCGTGACCTCCTGAACGAAGGTTTCGACGCGGCCAAATGGATCCGCTCCGTCTCGAAGATGATCAAGGGCGGCGGCGGTGGTCGTCCTGACTTCGCGCAAGCCGGTGGAAAAGACGCCACCATGCTCGGCGAAGCTCTCGAAATGGCTAAAACGACCGTGAAATGATCAATGTTGCGGGGAGGATGCTTCCAGCGTCGTTTTCAATTCCTGAATCAAAATTAAAAACGACGCGGG
>JAFTCU010000159.1 GCA_017454585.1 Thermoguttaceae bacterium
CAGGCCGTGAGAGCTGGAAGAGCGTATCTTCCGTGAGTTTGGCCGCGTCGTCGATGATTTCCTGATCCAGGGTCGTATAGTCCCACCACTGCGGGGCGACTTTGCTTAATGGACGAGTCATGAGAGTTTCCTTTTTCAATGGGTAGGTGGATAAAAAAACATTAAAATTGATTTTAATCCATTCCCCAATAATTGTCAAGCGGCCCCCACTTGACTTTTAAAAGTTTTTGGGTTAAAATTAAAACGTTCGTCCCAACTCCCACGCCCAATTCATAATTCATCATTCAGAATTCATAATTAAATGCCTACTCCTCCCCGCGCTTCCATCCTCGCTCATGAAGAGTACGTCGAACAGGAATATTTGTTCAAGACGCTCCGGGAGCGCATGAACGCCACCGCGACACAGGAGCTTTTGCGCTCCATCCGGTTCGAGATCCTCGCCACGACGCGCCTCCCAATTGCGATGGAATTTATGGAATCCTCTCTGAAACACACGGGCAGCATGGCCGAGGCGATGAGGCGCATGAGTCACTACTTCACGCCGTTCCAGACCTTCATCATGAGCGAAGCGGAGCGGGATGACGGGAAATTTGACTATCTGATCGCTCTCCAAATTCTCGAAAAGGAAGCGCACTGCCGCGCCGAAAATATGATCCCCCAGGGAATGTTCCTCTACCAGTTCGAGGCATTAAGCCGAAACCGGCTCAAGTACGACGAAGGACTGCGGGCGATTGCCCAGGACCCGGTTTTCGATGAGGCTTGGAGCGAGTGGATCCTGCTTCTGAGCCGTCAGTTGGGCCTGCTCGATTTCGCGGAAATGATTTTCGTCAGGAGCGCCTACTACCCGGTCATCCACGGCGAGGAGAACGGGAAAACGATCCTCTTCGGCGAAAAAGAGGGACGCATCGCGCTGGCGAACCGGCGGAAGGACCCGACGTACCTCTTCATGGCGTTCCAGCGTCACTTGAACTACCCGACCGTTCCCCGGCCGATCCATGAGGAGTCCGATGAGGGGCTGGTCCTGAAACTCCAGCGCATGGTAGATCATCTGCAGTCCCGTGTGAAAATTCTTGAGGACGAAATGCACGGCGGACTGGACATTACAAAGTATTACGTGAAGAAGTGACCCGGCAGGAGACTGGCCTCACATTTGTCACAACCCCTTTAATCTGAACTTTTAAAAAATAATCAAGTCTTTTTCTGGCCATTTTCTCAAAAAAGACTGGTCTTCAGATGAATTATATGGTTTACTTGAAGTGAAAGAAAACCAGGTTCTCAGCCAATTCCCACGGTGGGAAGAGGTGCTTTATGAGCAGCAGTATTTCCATCCTGTTCGTCGATGATGACCTGCAAATTCTGCGTTCCACGATCGAGTGGCTTGGCTCCTATGGTCACACGGTACGTCCGGCCCGCAGTAAAGCAGAGGCAGAATCGATCCTCAAAGCGGAGGCGATTGATTTGGCGTTCGTCGATCTTCGTCTCGGCCCCGAGAGCGGTATGGACGTACTGCGGCTCATAAAGGAGAACTTCCCGGGAGTTCCGGTGGTTATGCTTTCCGGTCTCGCTTCCATCGAAGACGCGATGCAAGCCGTAAAAAACGGCGCTATTGATTTTCTTACCAAGCCTTTGATGGACGATCAGGTCCTGAAAATCATTGCTAATTTAAAAGAGCGACATGGCTTTACACTTTCCACCCGAAGTGAACCCAATTCAACTCTTACTCCCGAAGATCTTTTGGAGGTTTCACCTTGCGAACCGAAACTCCAGGGAATCATCGGCGCCGAATCGTCTCTCCAGGGGATTTCCGAAATTGTGGACCGCATTGCCGACACACGGATGACGGTCCTCATTACAGGTGAAAGCGGAACGGGTAAATCCCTTCTCGCCCGTGCGATCCACAAGGCAAGTTCCCGCCGGGACAAGCCTTTCGTTGAAGTCTCGTGCGGAGTTCTTCCTGAAACACTCATCGAAAGCGAGCTTTTCGGGCACGAAGCCGGCGCGTTTACAGGCGCTGTTTCCAAAAAAATCGGTCGTTTCCTGCAGGCGGACGGAGGGACGATTTTCCTCGATGAGATTGGGACGGCTTCTCCAGCACTTCAGATCAAACTCCTCCGTGTTCTTCAGGATTTCGAGTTCGAACCTGTTGGCGGAACCAAAACCCAGCGTGTTAATACGCGGGTGATTCTCGCGACGAACGAAAACCTTTCCGAAGCGGTCGCTGCCGGGCGTTTCCGTCAGGACCTTTTTTACCGCATTAACGTCATCAATCTGGAGCTACCTCCGCTTCGAAGCAGAGTCTCCGATATTCCACAGCTTGCACAGTTTTTCCTTGAGAAAACGCGATTAGAATGCCATCGGGACGTACGTGGGTTTCGACCGGAAACACTAGCGCTTCTTCAGAATTACGCCTGGCCCGGAAATGTACGAGAATTGCAAAACGTGGTGGAACGTGTGGTCTTGCTCGGCAGTACACCGTGGATTCTGCCGCAGGACCTTCCCCCGCATCTGCGTGAGGATTTTGAGGAATCAGAATCGGCCTTGGAACTGGATTTTACGTTGACGCACGGTTCGGTCAATTCCCTGAAGAGTTCGCTGAACGTTCCCGAGCGTCAAATCATCCTGAACGCTCTGGAAGCGAATCAGTGGAGCCGAAATCTGACTGCCGAATCGTTAGGGATCAACCGAACGACGCTCTACAAAAAGATGAAGAAATTCCAGCTAATTTAAGATTAAACCTGAAGGGAGGGATATTTTTTCTGAATACTCCTCTCCCTTCAAACTCCTCTAAGGCCCTGAAAAACGAATCACTGTTCCTCTTCTTCAAGCAGTTCTTCATTTAGCGTTTTGTGGACGGTTATTTCCATTTCCTGCAAATTTCGGCGTGAGTTAATGGTAGAAACCGGCGTGGCGGCTGTACTCTGAACGTCCGTGGGGATAAAAGTTTCTCCTGTTTCTGGCGTACTTTCAGCCACCGGCTGGTAATTAGCGGGAAACCTCAAAGCCTCGGAATTACCCGCCCGAAGTCCAAAGTTTCTGGCAAACCAAACCAGGTCCTGAATTTCCACACTACCGCTGAGGTTGAAATCGCCCGTCAGGAACATTCCCGGTTCTACGGATTGCTGCCCGAACTGTCTCGCGAAAACGACCAGGTCCTGAATATCGATTTGGCCATCCTCCACCATATCGTAGCAGACCCGCGTGACTTGCGGGGTGACGTCGGGTTCCGCTCCATCAATCAGAATCGGAAGACTCTGCGCCGGTTCCAGACTGTCGTGCTGCGCCGAAACAGGGGTGAAACTCACGGCGCCCAACCGAACGGCTGCGGCTCCCTGAAGGTTCAGATCCTCCAGAATCGTAAAGGTCAAAACGTAATCGTTCGGCCCGGCTCCCTGCGTGACTTCGAGTGAAACGCCTTCCAGTGAGATTTGGGCTTCCGGTGAATCTGAAAGCAAGTATTTCTCGGCGTCCAGCGTCACGGTCATTTGGACCTGACTTCCCTCTGAAAGCTCATGTACGGATTCCGTCCAGACCTCTACGGTGAACGGATCCCATGAGTAGAAACCGCTTGCATTGGCGGGAATTCCTTCTTCCGAAACGGCGGAGGATTCAGGATCGACCGTTCCGACCGCCAAAACCCCCTTCAAATCGATCGGGAGTTTCTGGAAGACCACCGAAAAATCGGAATCCGCGTGGTTGGAATCCCCCGCATTCGCTCGGACACGCAGGAACCAGATTTCACCCGGGTTCAAATCCAGAGTGGTTTCACACGCATCCGTCACCCGCGTGTTCTGTGACTCTGAAAAATCCTCGGTCCGGCTAAATTCCAGCGTGAAATCGGAATCCGCAGAATTCCACGAGACCAGGACTTTGCCACCTCCAATTCCAACTGCCTGAAGATCCGTCGGCACGACTCGCTGAAGAGGCGTGATCGTGACCTGAACTGAATCATCGCACATGAAGACGTAATTTTGCGCATCGTCCGGCAGATTCGCAGTCAACGTGTACGTTCCTGCATCCGAAAGCGTTTTGCCTTCCGAAACCGTGTAGGTCAGGGAAACCGGCTCGCCGTTCCAGCCGAGGAAAGTCGGCTGGAGCGTCCAAACCGGCTCCGTGTCGGAGTAAACCCGCGTAGTCGTGCCCCACTCGATCGCTCCGATTTGGAATGGCGTGACTTTGGCGGCGTGCGTGATTTCTTCCCCAAGCTCAAAATTCGGGTGCGTCAGACTGGCGGTCAGCGTGTAGTCGCCGGCGTTTTGGATCGGCTCATTTGGCGTGACATCCAGAACGATCGCGGGGAACGGTTCACCCGAACGGAACGCCGTTGCGGTGACTTCGTGGGTCTGCCCATCGTAACTGAACTGAGTCCCGCTCCACGTCACGTCGCTGGCCCAGATTTTTGCCTTGGCGATCGAGACGGATTTCGGAGAAATATTCAGCTCAAAGTTTTGAGCTTCGGAATCCCGTAAACTGGCGGTCAGCGTGTACGTGCCGGCATTCATGAGTTCCTCGGCCGTCGCCGTGGAGTCCACCACGATGCTGAGATCCAGCGCGAAATTCTGCCCGTTGAACGTGAAATACGCCGCGGCTTCGTGGGCCGATCCGTTGTAAACCAGCCCATCGACACCCGTCCACGTGACGGCCGCATCAGTGACTACGAACGGGGCGATCTCCACGTTGGAAGTCGTTTCCAGAGCCTGGGCGAAAACGTAGTTGGAATCGTTCATCGCGGCCGTGACCGTGTAAACGCCGACGTTCAGAAGTGTTTTTCCGTCGTTCACCTTCACATCAAGCGGGTGGGCCTCACCCGTCACGTCCTGGAAAGAAGCCGTGACCGCCTGCACCCTCCCGGTGTAGGTCAGAGCGCAGTCACTCCACGTGATTTGCGTCACTTCGCGTGGGCGGACCGTCACGTCCTTCATAGTCGCCAGGCCGGAGTCAAACACGTAATTCCCGGCCCAGTCGCCCAGCGCGGCGGTCGCCGTGTAGTTTCCCGCATCATGCAGAGCCGTGCCCGCCCCGGTGATTTGGACGTTCAGGAATTGGGAAGCGCCCAGCGCGTCGGTAAAACTCGCCGTCACGACGTGGTCGGTTCCGTCGTAGGTCAGACCTTCCCAGTCGTCCCAAGTGATCGAGCCGATGACGAACGGCGTGACGGAAAGCGCCTTCGTGGTTTCGGCCCCTTCCGCGAATTTGTAGTTGGACCCCGGAACCGCGACGGTAAAAGCGTAAGAGCCAACGTTGAGGAACGTTTTCCCCGAGTCCTCCGTAACGGTGAGGACTTTCAACTGACCGTCGCAGTCACGGAACATGGCCGAGATCGGTTTCACGGTCGCGGAGTACACAAGATTCGGAACGTTCCAAACGATTTCCGAAATTTCAAACTCCATGACCTGCGCGATATTCGTGGCGGCGGCGCTCAGTACGTAGTTTTGCGTCTGCGCCGGGGTCAAAATCGCCGTCAGGGCATACGTCCCGGCGTTTTGGATCGCGGTGGGGGAGGACGTGACTTTCAGCGCGTTCTGCTGACCGGTCTTCAGGTCCGTGAAAGTGGCTGAAACCGTGTGTACGCCGCCGTCGTACGTGAACTGGGTCGCGCTCCACGAAATTTCCGTCTGAACGTCAAGCGTTCTGCGGTCGATCGTGAGCGTTTTCGAGCTGGCCGAGGCATCGAGGCGGAAGTTTTGCTGGTCCAAAGTCCCCGTCAGCGCGGCAGTGAACACGTAATCGCCGGCATTTTCCGCTTGGGCGTTTTCAACCGAAACCTCGTGCGTCTGCCCGGCAAACGTGAAACCAGCCGCTGCGGTATGCGTCTGACCGTCATACGTCCGATGGTCCGAGCCGTTCCACGTCACCGAGTCGATCGTCCAATCCAGAGCCTGAATGACCGCCGGAGTAATCGTAGCCTGATGACGGTTCACTCCGTTCTGGAAGACGTAATTCACGGAAGGAACCGCGGCGGTGAAGGCGTAAGTGCCGGCGTTAAGGAACGTTTTCCCTGAATCTTCCGTGACGATGAGGGCCTTTTGCTGGCCATCGCAGTCGCGGAATGTGGCCGAAACGAACTTTTCCGTGCCAGTGTAGGTCAAATTGGCCGGGTCGGTCCAGGTCACGCTCGTTATGACGAACGGGTTGATTTTCACCGTTCTGCTCAGAATGGCTCCTGAACCAAACTCAAAATTCACAGAATCGGCCAAACTCGCCGTCACAACGTAATTTCCGGCGCCCCAAAGCTCGGCAGGCAAGCCGTCTTTGGAAACCGAAGTATTCAGCGTGATTGCCGTCCCGTTGAACTGGAACGTGGGGCTGGCGATCGTCTGGGTCTGGCCCGTAAATGTCAGATCCGAATAGGCCGGCCAGTCGATCTGGTTCACCGTAAATTTCGCGATGGAAACGCCGGTACTGCGAGAATCATCGGCAAAAACGAAGTTTTGCGTATCTGTCAGAACCGCACGCGCCGTATATTGTCCCGCATCCCGGAGGATTTTGCCGCCGTCCACCGTGTACGTCAGAGCAATCGTCTGACCGTTGAAATCAAACATTGGGCTCAACGTCTGCACGGCCGAGTTGTACGTCAGTGAGGTCGTTCCCCAGTTGATCGACCGAACCTGGAACGGCGTGATGGAAACCGTGAGTGAAGTCAAGCCGGCAAGCGTGTAATTCGAGCCAAAACCGCTCTTGAGCGAGGCTGTGATCGTGTACGAGCCGACGTTTGTCCCCGTCGAATTCACAGACAGAATATTCTCTCCCGAATTCACCAGGTCCATGAACGCCGCCGTGACGGTGTGCGTCTGGCCGTCATACACAAAACTTCGCGCCGATCCCCAGTTCGCTTCGGTCAGCGTAACGACGTATTTCCCGATCGAAGCCGAAACCGTCCGATTCGCGACACTCGCAGCCCACTGGAAGTTCGCCGAATCGGTCAAATCCGCAGTCAGCGTGTAATTCCCTGCGTTCCGCAATTTCACGTCCGCACCCGAAACGGTAAAATTCAGGGCTTTCGACTCTCCATTAAACAAGAACGAGGCGGAAACCCGAGACTCCTGCGTCTCTCCTGTGTAGGTCAGCGTGGGGATCGACCACGAAACAGACGAAACCGTGTACTTGTTCATCGTCAACGTATGGGTCTGCGCGTTGGAGTTCAGCTTGTAGTTGGAATTACTGACCCCCACTGACGCGGTATAAGTTCCCGCGTTCCTAAAATCAGCGATCTGGGTCCCGGCACCATTCAAAACGGTGACGTTCAGAGCCATACCGCCGTAAGATGCCGAAACGCTTTGCGTCTGGCCGTTATAGGTTGCCGAGTCATTCGACCACACGATTTCCGAAGCGTAAATCTCTCGAGGGGAGACGGTCACAGACGTAGAACCTGACCAGATTTCCAGCCCTCCACGTTCCACTTTGAGGAAGAGCGTATAATTGCCGACGTTCTTCCCGCTAAAATCCGGGGCAGATGTCGAGTAAACGCCATCGGATGTGAGGGAGTACTTTACCACATCGCCAGCCTGCCAACCACCGGTAAATGTCAGAGCGGGGAGCGCAGAGCCGTACATCATCGAAATCGGTGCCGGAACCGGAGCCGCGAGCGTCGATTGCGTACCAGAACCCGTCGAGGAGGAATACTGCATTTCATCCGGTGTGAGTGCCGTAACGGAAACCGTGTAGGAAGTATTCGCGTTCAAATTGCTGATCACGCAGCTAGTCACACTGGAAGAGAGAGTCTGATAAAGTGTTCCGTTAAGGTAAACCTCGTAACCGGTCGCATTCGTGATCTCCTGCCAGCCGACTGTCAAGCCGCTCGTAGTAACGTTGGTAAATTGCAGAACCGGCGTTTCAAGAGGATTGGTACAAATGACCGATCCGTAAATCGTGTAGTAACCGAGCGAGTCGTAATCGGAATAGTATTTCAGACCATTCGAATCGTATTTCCCCACGCCGTCCACCACGAGATAATACGTCCCGGCAGCCAAATCCGAAATTTGAATCTCCGCCTGAAGTGAAGCGAATTCATCCGATTCCAAAAGAGCGGTCTGGAGGTCTGAGTCGGCATACAGTGCGGCATAAACGTCCAGGTTCGCGAACGTGGAACCCTCAATATGCAGATCTATCGTAGAAGTATTGGCCAATTCCAGAACAAAAACGTCCGTATCGTTCTGCCTTGTAATGATGCCGCTGTATTGGAAATCCGAGTTTTCGAGAGTCACGTCACCGAGAGTCGAAACGGTACCATCCGCAGCGACGACCAGCGTCCCCGGTGTTCCGGTGATGGTTCCAGTGGAATAGTCACCGTAGTCGTCCGCCCTGTAGTCAAGATAGGCATTTATGACCGCCAGGTCGCCTCGATCAGTCCCACTTCCGTACCACTTCGCGTTATAATAACTCCCATCACTCCACTGGGTCATATCGGTATAATACGATGCTCCCATGATTGGACACCACACGAACGAATCCCAGTAACCACTAGCCGAAACGTATTGACCATTTGAGATCTTGACCCCAAACGTGTACTCTCCGCTCGAATAAGACCCGCCGCCACGGTGAAATAACCCAACGGAGTGACCAACCTCGTGCGAAGCGGCTTCCTTCGCCGCCTTCCATTCCAATTTATCGGTACAAATGAAGCAGGGAACGTCAGATGAATTCTCGAAAGAACCTACATAAGCGATCCCCCCGAATTGCAACCCTAATTCCATAAATTGGACCGTTGCGCCAACAGCAACCCGAATACCATATTCTTCATCCCGATAATTCGTCCTTTTCAGAGCGTCAAGTCCCAGAAACTCGGTCGTCACATCGACGTCAAATGGGGCGTAATCTTCCGCAACGCTCTTCCAGATTTTATACATTTCCGTCAGTTCGGACTGAGAAAAATTGACGGAACTGTCCCGGGAATAGGTTCGCGTAACGATGAGGTCTCCGCCATAATCCGCCCTGTTCCAGCTTGTACCAAACGTTAAGTGCCCCGTAAAATCGAGGTAGATTTTCCGTGTGGCCGTCGGATTGGAATGGAGATGAAGCACATTGACGGCTGTTCCGTTCACCACCATGGTTTCCTGGAACGAAACGGCTGCCGTTGTCAGCTGTACCGTATCAGAAGGGGACGAATCACTGGACAATATATAGTCTCCACACGCGATGACCTGAGTGGAAATCGTGGTATTTTCAATCAGTTCAAACTCCCAGCGCGTTGTCCCTGCAGTAAATGTTTTTTCAAGCCACGTACTGGTTTCACATTCAGGATGGGAAAGCTTGAACCGCACCTTGTACGATGCCGCGTTTTCCACAGGATCCCAGGCAACGGTCAGCTTGCTGCCATTGGAAGAATCAGGGGTAATCGTCACATTCGTCGGAGTTGCCAGAGGAGTGACAACGATCTGGCGTTCCACCGCACCTGCGTCGATAGCCGAACCACTTTTACGCGCGTTGCCATAAACGTCCTTTGTCAGTTTATTCCCATTTACGTCAAGGCTATTCGCATTATCCTGTACGGAGTTTAAGCCTACCGAGGTCGGTGTAAGTGAATAATCCGTTTCAAAGGTTGGAGTACCCCGCGTATAGGCAAAGGAACCAGAGGCTGAAATGGAACCATTCACAAAGTTCCCGCTGCCGTTCAGGGTTCCATCCGAGAACAAAATGATCATGTAGGCAGTGTCCCCGGTCACGAGGGAATTGTAAAGATTCACCGTTCCGGTTTCGGCGTAAATAGTACTGCCCCCAGTTCCGGAAAACGTGCAGTGGTACAGCGTGGATGTACCCCCGGCAGAATAGAAGTGGACAGAAGAAATATCATAAGTCAGAATCTGCGAACCAACAAGTGTTCCCGTATTATAAACACCATAGGTACACGATTTGATAATGCAGCTCTGAACCTGAATCGAACCGATATTATGGATCCCATAGTTACACGATTCGATAACACAGTTCTGTATTTTGGCCGTTCCCCTGTTATAAACGGCAAACTGCGCACCGGAAATCGTGACGTTGGAAAGCGTCAGGTTCCCTCCCTCAGAATCGACCCAGAACAGCGGGTAATCACTGCTTCCGGTAAACGTAAAACCTGATTTTTCCGAAGTAATGGAAAGTGTTCTGCGTATCTGAATCTGCTCCGTGGAATACTGCAGGGAATCGTACGAACTGTCGATGATGATTTCCGAAACGTCCACGTTTAGCAAAGCGGATCGAAGCTGGGTTTCGTTCGTGACCCTGGAGGTTCCGGAAGCCTGAAGCGCAATTTCCGTGGAGTTCACACTTAAAACACCGGCATTCCCCGCATTGGAGAAAATCTGGTCCGTAACAGTTGCGTCAAAGGAAGAAGAAATCTGAACGGCGTTCTCAGGCACAAAGTCCGGCACAACACATTCCGGCTCATACAGCGCGACAAAGCGATCCTCATCATGGTCGTGGTCCTCCCCACTTTCGCACGTTCCGCAAATAAACGCCAAAGAATCGTCATCCGTACTGGTCGCAACGGCAGAAAGAAGGCGGCGGTCTTCCAGAACCTCGAGACGCAAGCGGCGGGAATGGGAAAAAACGGAACGGATTTTCTGATTCAACGTAGGTTTCGCGGCCATGAAAAAATCCCCATAAGTTATACCTCTCATCGAACGGTCCCCATAAAAAAGGTTCGACGATGTGTCTTTTGAAAGGCCTCACGTTCAAAAGACCTTTAAAATACTGCAAAATATTGAAGGAATGTTACCATTATAATATTTCATACGTAAAAAGTCAAGCAAATTTTCAGACCTTTTGAAAAAATTTTTTTGAAAATTTTTTAACCGAGGTATTTACCAAATGATGGAATCTGGTATAATTGGGTAAAGAGGCCCATTCGGTTTCGCCTTGCGTGAAGGCTCGCCCGGAAAATGTTCTTTTCCCCGTGAGCTTCCTCTAAAACGAGAGTCCTGTCCTTTCCTGCCTGAATAATGCGCTCCTTCAAACTCACCCTGATCCTTTTGTTCCTCTTTCTCACGGTTGGCTGCGAGAAGAAAAAGCCCGGTACACCCGCCGGCACTGACACAGCTGCGCGCCCCCAAGTGTCCAGTGCCAACGACCCACGATGGAGGAACGAGCTTTTCCAGTCCAACGTCGCCGCGATCCGGAATCGGGCCGAGTATCCCTCCTTCCAGCAGTACATCACTTCTCTGAACCTCGTCACCCAGCGCTTCAACAGTTGGCTCACCACCCGCGAGACTTTTGAGGGCTGGGCCGTGGACCCGCTCGTTCAGGCCGAGGTTGAGCTTCTGGACGAATTGGAACCGCTCGCCGCCAAATCGTTCGAGGCG
>JAFTCU010000160.1 GCA_017454585.1 Thermoguttaceae bacterium
GACTGGAGCTACCACGCCTACCGCGAGTGGCAGGGGTGGAGCGTCGAGCACGAAGGAGCGCCGAGCCAGCCGGAAAAAGTCGAAATGACGCCGCGGAAGGAAGTGCTTCTGAAGGCGTTCGAACGGAACAGAAAAAAGCGGTGAAATTTGAACTCCGTGTACGCGAAACCTGAACCCAAAGGAAACGCCCAAGGCCGCAATGGGCCCCGCGGATCAGGCGGATGAGGCGGATTTGGGCGGATGGGATTTTAAATTTTTAAGGAAGATTCAAAACCAATTCCTTTCAAATACCACGCCCGTTCCACTTCAGACTTTGATTTAAACACGGATTTACAGGATTTCAAGGATTCAAAGGATTTCACTTTTACGATTGGAACGCACAGGAATTTCTTTTAATCCTTTTAATCTTTTAAATCCGTGGAAATCCGTGTTTAAATCAAGGTTTGAAATGGTTTCGATTCCCACTTTGGAGACCAGCTTGAGGTTTTTAAAATTTCTTTTTGAAAAAATCCGCATTAATCCGCCCCATCTGCCTCATCCGCGGGGCCTATAGTCGCAGGAGTTTGCGGCGAGCTGGGCGTGAACTTCAGGCCGGTCCCATTTTGCCTCGTTCCTGGATCGAGCCCCACCGCAAAATCCTTAAAACCCGCAAAATCCTCGCATTTTAACGGGAAATCTTTTCAAAAACCTCCTCATTTGCTTGACTTTTGCCCTAAAATAAGGTTTAATAGAAGAAGAAATGTGTTTTTTTGGGGAGGTTTAGGGATGAATATGACTCTGCGCGCAATCACGTTTTTTGGGGTTCTGGCAAGTACCATTACATTGGCGCTGGCACAGTCGGAGCCTACACTTGTTGTTCCATTTGGGCGGAACAAAGAGCTGGTCCCGTCTCACGACGTGTACAAATTTCCGTACAAAGAAAATTACATCATGCTTCCGTTGACGAACGGCCAGATGGTCACCGAGGAAGGCGGGATGCGTGTCATCGTGAACAAGCCGGTACAGATCAACAAAAGACGTACCACTGTGATTCCGCTTGGTCAGGGCGCGCCGAATATTTCTCCGACGCCGATCGTTCCGCAGGGGTTCAATGGCGGGAGCGTCCCTTTGCCGGTCAATCGTCCGGAAGGGGCCGTGGTTCGACGCATTTATCCGAACGAAAACGAATGCGCTTCGACCGTTTTGCCGGCAGAGCAGGTGATCCGAACGTACGAGGAGCCTGCCGTTACGGAACGAACAGAAGCGCTTCCTTCGGTCGTCGTGCCGGAAAACCCGAGTGCCTTGACCTCGCCGGAACATTCCATCGTTACACCGAATCAGGTGGTACCTTCTGAAACGGTCCCTTCCCCTTCAACAGATACCTCTCAGACTACCCCGTCTCCTTATGAGGTTCCGGCCAATCCGCAGCCGTCAAATACTTACGAAGCCCCAACAACGCCGCAGCCGTCAAATACTTACGAGGCGCCGACAACACCGCAGTCGTCAAATACTTACGAGGCGCCGACAACGCCGCAGCCGTCAGACCCTTACGAGGCCCCAACAACGCCGCAGTCGTCAGACCCTTACGAGGCCCCAACAACGCCGCAGTCGTCAGACCCTTACGAGGCCACGACAACGCCGCAGTCGTCAGACCCTTACGAGGCCCCAACAACGCCGCAGTCGTCAAATACTTACGAGGCGCCGACAACGCCGCAGCCGTCAGACCCTTACGAGGCCCCGACAACACCGCAGCCGTCAGACCCTTACGAGGCCACGCCTTCGCAGGAGACGCCGGCTCAGACGGAAACTCCGAACGATCCTTACCAGCCCAAAGAGTCGCCCGAAACTCCTCAGAAGCCGGAAGCTCCCACTTCAGCCTGGCGTTCGAGTACTTCCAACCCTGCTGAAACCTACGATTCTGGTATGGTGGGAGAATCTCCCATGATTATGACCCGGCAGGAGTCGGGCCGATACGAAAATCCGTGGGAGACGCAAAGTTCCAAGCCGCAAATGGAGGAAACGGCTTCGCCTGTAGTGAAGGTTCCCACAGAGCAGGCTGTAAATCAGAATCCAGGGGCGATTCAGGCCAGCCAGCCGCGTTATGTTGAAGTTCGTCCACGCCGTCATTCTGCGAGTCGGCCGGCTCAAACTACTACGAGTCCAGCCCCAACCAATTCACCAGTGCAGCAGCCGACACAGCAGCCTTCCATTCAGTATCAGCCGCCGCGTGAGATTCCCGCACAGCTTCCGCCTCCTGAACCGGGAACGCAAACACCGAAACCCTCAGGAGATGGACGAAAAGTCTGATTTAAGAAAACTTGAGGAAAAAAAGGAAAAACGTTTGTTTTGACCCAAAATGATATTGCGCGGATTACCCGATTATGGTATAAATCCTACAGAAATTTATTTTGATGATGGGGATTTTCATGCGCAATTTAAATTACGGTTTTATTTTCGGCCAAAATTCATTCGGATGGATGTGCCTGCTCGGGCTTTGGGTGGTTTTATGTCTTAATGCCGGTTGCAGCAGTACGAATAATTTGACGCTCCAGGGCCAGATTTCCGACCTTCAGAACCAGCGTGTGGCCATTCAGAATGAACGTGACGCATGGAAAAACCGTTATGAAGAGCTTGAAAATTCCAACCGTGTACAGGTTCACGCCATCGCGAGTAGCCAACAGCAGATCCAAACCCTGAAAGCCGAGCAGATCGTACTTCAGAAGCAGCTTAAAGACTCCCTCGACCAGGTGGCGACGGCACAAAAACAGAACGAATTTCTTTCCCAGCAGCTCGCGAAGTACGAAGACATTCGGCGTCAGCAGGAGGGCGGAACGTCCATCGCGTCCAATAACAGCGAGCGGGCGATCGCCGAATCACGCATTCCCACCGTTCCCGGTACTGTCGTAACTCAAAAGCCGAACGGCCAGATATGCTTCGAGCTTCCCGGAGAAACGCTTTTTGAAGAGTCCGGCGCGATCTCCCCCAAGGGCCAGACGCTCATACGTCAGACCGCCCAGGCGATTTCGGCGGCCTATCCCGGAGCGAAAGTGAATATTACGGGCCATTTGAGCTCTTTCCAGAAAGTCAGTACCGGCTTCAAAGACGCGAAAGAGCAGTCCATGTCGCAGGCGATGACCGTCCACGACGTTCTGGTCCGCGAAAACCTTCTTCCTTCCCAGGCTTTGAGCGTTTCGGCCTGCGGAACCTCCGAACCGATCATTTCCTCTGGTACTCCGCAGGGGAAATTTCGTAACTACCGTGTGGAGTTCCTCGTGACTCCGCAATGATTTTAACCTTGCAGGTCATTTCATGTCTAAATCCTTCCATTTTCTGTTGGTTTTCATTTTTCTCTTCACTTTCACTTTTTTCGTTCCGCCGCTTGTTCAGGCGGAGCCGGGGATCAACGTCACCTCGATGGTGGATTGCGAGGCCCGCCAGCGCGTCATGCTGACCGGTTGGGACGCGAAGACGCTCGGGACTCCAGCGACACTGGCGGTCTTCCACGACGGCAAACTCCTGGCCGAGTCCGATCTGAATATTCTCACGCAGGACTACTGCGCGAAGCTGCGCCGCCCGGGGGACGCGAGTCCGATGGACTACGACCCGCTTGACGTCATGTGGGTCGTGAAGGATCCCTCGGGAAAAACGCTCAAAACGTTTGAATCGACGTGGACCAGACCACGCGAGTGGACGATTTATATGATCTCCTCGACCCACTGCGATATTGGGCTGCACAATTCGCAGTACCACCAGCGCCGGA
>JAFTCU010000161.1 GCA_017454585.1 Thermoguttaceae bacterium
AATGCGCTTGAAATTCCGCGTCATGAAGTCCTGCGCCTCGATCTTCCGAATGTCGTCGAAATTCTGGATCGCGCGCCGAATGTCGCCGTCGGTGATGATCCCGACCGGGCGGTTTTCCTCGTCAAATACTACGGTCATTCCGAGGCGTTTGCTGCTGACCTCGTACACGATCTCGCGGAAATCCGAGTGGATCCCCACGCGGGGAATATTCGTCTCCATGCGGTCCCGGACGCGAGTGAGGAGCCGCCGACCCAGCGCGCCGCCGGGATGGTAGAGGACGAAATTGGCCGCCTGAAAATTCCGTTTTTCCATCAGACAAACGGTCAGTGCGTCCCCCATGACCAGCGCGGCTGTGGTGGACGTGGTCGGCGCCAGACCGATCGCCCCGGCCTCGGAACTCACCCCCGTGTCCAGTACGAAATCCGCCGCCAGAGCCAATTCCGACTTGGGGTTTCCCGTCATGGCGATGAGCGTACACTCGAGCGTTTTCAGAGGCTCCAGAATAGCGAGGATCTCCCGCGACATTCCGCTGTTCGAGATGGCGATCACGATGTCACCCCGGCAGACCATCCCAAGATCGCCGTGGACCGCTTCGGCCGCATTGAGAAAAATCGCGTGCGTCCCGGTGGAAGCGAGCGAGGCTGCAAGTTTATGCCCGATGATCCCCGTTTTGCCGATCCCGGTGATCACGACTTTCCCGGACGAGCCGTAAATCAAATCGACGACCTGATCCATCTCACTGCCGAGCCGGTCGGCCACTTTTCGCAATTCTTCAATCTCCTGCGCGAATATTTCTTTGCTTCTTTGAGTCCAGTCCATTTTTTTAATGCGTAATTCGTAATGCGTAATTGGGGACGACGCTTCCAGCGTCGTTTTTAAAGGCCCCCTCCTTGAGAGGGCTGGCGAGCACAAGCGAGACTGGGGGAGTAAAGGAGCGTGCCAACCAACTCCCCCCGGCACTAACGCGCCAACCAACTCGAAGATGGTGGCTTTAAACGACACTGGAAGCGCCGTCCCCGTAAGCGAGTAAAGTCAGATTTATAATAAACGAAAACCCTGAGAAAAGCAAGGGGGGAGACGTACAAGAAATAAAAAAACGCAGCAGAAAAAATCGCGGCGAACCCAAACGCCAGGGACGGAAGCAAACGGTCGTCCCCTGATTATTCTCAACTGCGTAAAAACCAAAGAAGGCTCTGGCTTTTACATATTATCGTATTTCCGATGTAAAATGTTTACGTAAATTTGGAATTTAACGAAGAAAACGGTTTTAACGCCCGGATTTTAACTCAGAGAGCAGAAAATCGACACAGCGGCGGACTTCCTCGTCGCTTTCGATGAGGCTTTCCGCCTGTGCGCAGCCGTGCAGGATCGTCGTGTGGTCGCGGCCGCCGAAGTACGTCCCGATCTCGTCCAGAGTCGCGTCGGTCAGGCGCCGGGCCATGCAGTAAACCACGTCGCGGACCGTCACGAGGACCGTTTTGCGCGACTTGCTCCGCAGATCCGTGAGCTTCACTTTGTAGAATTTGGCGGCCAGTTTCGCAATCTGCGCCACGGTAACCGGAACATTTTCCTCTGAACCGGCAAAGACCTTGGAAACTGATTCGGACTGGATCTCGTTTTCCTGCCTGGTTTTGCGGATCCATTCCATCTTCTGGAACCGCTGAAGCATCTCGCCGACCGAAAGTTCCTCGCGGTCCGCAAGGGCCACAAACTCGTCAAGAGCCGATTCTGAAATCGGAACATTTCGAGAAATTTCGGTCTGGGTCAAAATCCTGCGGCGGGTCTCCGGGGCCGGAAGATGAATTTCAATGCTGACCCCCTGACGGAGCCGGGACGCAAGTTTCGGAATGAGCGTCAAGGCCGCCAGGGGCTGGTTGGCCGTCAGAAAGACCCTTGCGCCACGCCTCAGCAAGAGGTCGAGCGTCTGCACGAGCTGCTCCTGCGTGGCCGTATGTGTCGCAATTTCCTGAAGTTCATCCAGAACGAAAAAGTCAAGAGTATGATACTCTTCGAAAAACTCGTGGGTCGTGCGGGTACGCTGCGCCTGCGCCCAGGAACGTGCGAAATCACGCGCGGACACCAGCTTGACTTTTGCCCCCGGATGACGGCCAAACCACGCAATCAAAAGCCCCTCCGTCAGATGGGACTTTCCAAACCCGAGCGGCCCGTGGATCAGCATCGCAAACGGATTGGGATAATCCTGAATGACATCGTAAACGACCGAACAAAGAACGTAATTCTCCTGCCCCGCGATAAACGGATGGGTACGCAACTCCGTCACCCCTTCCTCACTCCCGGAGAATCGGGTCGTGACTTTTTCCTGAAACGGGATGGAAATGATGGCGGACAATTTGGCAATTCCTTTTGAGAAGACGTGCTTACTGGCCTGGTTTGAAAGAGGTCATACGACGAATCCGAACCAAATGGTTTTTGTGGATTATTCTTTCAGATATAGTTTCCTCTTTTAATCGATCGGGGTTGCGTTTCCGTCTTCCCTTCTTCCGAGATTTCTGAAAACCGTCATATCGATTGAATAGGAAATTGTCTTGAGGGCTCCATCACAGAACGCCATATTGAAGACACCGGCATGAGCGCTTCCAAAATTATCCCCCTGGTCCTTGCCTCGTCGGTCCTGCAACGGAGGATTCCAGGAGCAGCGCTGGTTGTCATTATCGTTGCCGTGGTGCGCGCCCTCATTATCGGAACCAATTCCTCCGGTTTCATAATGATCAGGGCAAACATATTTTTCGCCCGCGAGGAAGGTATTGGAAAGACCGTCATAAATCTTTCCTGCGTCAATGTCACTGAACCCAAAAATAACACCGGTCGTATTCGTAATCGACGGCCAGGCAGTAAAATTAGGGGTCACATCCGAATACTTCAAATCACAAGCGGAGCCTTCTCCCCACTGTTCACACGCACTGCTGTCGCCACCGAAATTCCCGGCGTAATCACTGCGCACACACGTAGAAGGAGTTATCGCGTTGTAAATTTTATACCCGGAATTGAACTGATACAATCTGGCCTTGCGGCGCGTTGGGCAGTTCAGGAACGATAGAGGGGTCGTAAGCAGCTTTTGATTGTTTGACTTTTTCGTCCCGGAGGCTTCTTGTGTCGGAGGTTCCCCCAAGGCCGAAAGATTAAAAAGTGCGCTCTGATCGATATATGGCAGTATCGAGAAAATCCAGCTTCCGGGCTGATTTTTGCCAAACCCACGGTCAGCATCCCCCACGATGTGATAGTGCCAACCACCGGAAGGGAAGACTTGATTGGTTGACTCATGGGTCAAACAGGCCGTAGCCATTTGCTTCAGGTTGTTGCTGCACTGTATGTTCCGAGCCGCTTCACGCGCCTGCTGAACTGCCGGCAGAAGAAGCCCCATAAGCATCCCAATAATTGCGATGACAACTAAAAGCTCAACCAACGTAAAGCCGGCATGAACTTTGAAACGACGCTGGAAGCGTCGTCCCCGCAGCTCAACCAACGTAAAGCCGATACGGGAGCAAATGGTTTTCGGTTTCATGAAGCACCTCGACTGTACGGAATGGAAATGAACGTTTTAATTATTAAAAGCAGACTTTTTCTTCCTGCCAACACGAAAAATTTCTGAATTTCAATCCAACTAACCCCAAAAGAAGCAGAAGCCACGAAGCCGGTTCTGGGACGGAGCCTTCAGGGCCTTCGCTGTACACCAGCCACGTGCCGTCCGCGATCTTGCCCCTGTAACCCGCGAAATCACCGCCGACCGCAAAAGCCGTAAGAGCGTTTCCCGCCTCGTCGATCGCGTTTCGGGCGTGAATATCCAGTTCCAACGATTCCGGCATTTCTTCATCGCCGAACCAGTTCAAAATGACCTCCGCGCCGTCGATCAGTTCCAGAACGCCGAACGTGAACGCATCCTTTTGGCCGCCGGAAACATCACACACGATCTTTCCGCCGTCCAGCGTGACTTTGGTGCTGGTCAGATCCAGTGTCCCAAACCGGTCGTCGGGCGTGCCCGTTCCGAGGAGGCCATCGGCGGAAATCGTCGTCGCGCCGGTGTAGGTCTGCTTTCCGTTCAGGTTCAGCGTTCCGGCCTCGACGGTAAGCGGGGCGTTGCCGCTCACGATGCCGTTGACGATCATCGTGCCGTCGCCCTTCTTGACGAACGAAGCCGTTCCATCCTCCAGATTCATCGTGCCGATGTTCGCGTAGATCGTCGCACCAGACCCCACGTCAAAAATGCCGGAGGTCGATTTTCCGTCTTCAGGAACACCCGCGTTTGTACGGCGGAGCGTCACTTTCTTCAGGTCCAGCGTCAGGTCCGCGTTTTCAGCCAGCGTGATCTTCCCGGCGAGGAAGAAATTCCCGTAGCCGCTTCCATTGCCGGAGGCCGAGATTTTGTTTCCCGTGCCGGAGACTTCGATCATGCCGAGGTTCGAGTGCGCGTCCGTCAGCGTGTTGACGATCTCCGCGCCGTTTTTCATCTTGACCACGGCCGTAAGGCCGGTTCCATTGCCAAAGTAGTACATCGCGTTGCTTGCGTTCATGCTCAGGACGCCGCCGTTCAAGTCGATCGTACCGGTGTAGATCGCGTTGGAAGCGTCGAGATTGAGCGTGCTTTTCGTCGTGGTTTCGCCTTCGGTTTTGCTCCCGGTGACGTAAATGGTCCCACCGAAACTGCCCCCATTGTCCCCGGTGATGTTCATCGAGCCGCCGTCCGTTACGTAGATGCTTCCGTAGTTGGAAGGCTTGGCAGTCTTCAGGTTTCCGGTAATATTCAGTCTGGAACCCGTATGGACGTACATTTCCGCGACCGTATTATCCCCACCGGAGATGGTGAACTCGGTGTTCGCGTTCAGGCAAAATTTTTCAGAAACGGCAAGCGTTCCGCCAGAGATCTCGCCGGTCGTTCCCGCCACGTAGATTTTGGTCGCGGTCAGTTTTCCGCCGGTCATCGTGAAACTGCCGCTGTTGTCCCAGTTGAACATGGTGCTCGTGACTTCAAGCTCGCCGCCGGAAATGATGTACGTTCCGCCCGCTTCAATCGTTTCCGCGACGGTCTTCCCGCCGGTCTGGTTGAACTGGCCCGCTCCGGAAATTTTCGTCACGTTCAGCGTCCCGGCCTCGACCGTGGCCTGGTGGTTTTTCTTTCCGCTGGTCTCTTTGTTGTTTCCAAGGTCCAGCGTGCCGTTCAGAGTCATCGTGCCGGCGCCTTTTTTGACGAGCTGGGTCGCTCCCTCCCCACTGTCGGTGAGGGTCAGCATGACGGTTCCGCCCTCCGTCGCGGGATTCACGGTCAGCGTGGCATTGGCTCCGACGTTAAAAATCCCGGACTGATTTACCCCGGCCTTCGTGATCGCCGAAGTCGGAATTCGGGTGCGCAATTTGGTCGTTTTGATCTCCAGCGCCGAATTGTCCGCGAGCGTGAACTCCCCGGCAAAGAAGAAGTTCCCGTAATTACCGGAGCCTGCATTCGTCCCGATGATCTGGTTCCCGGTCCCGGTGACGTTGATCGCTCCGAGGTTCGAGTGCGTTGCGCCGGCTTCCGCGGTCGTGATCGTGGCGTTTCCGTTCAGGTTGATCGTTCTCAGAACACTCGGGTAGTAACCGAGCGAGTTGCCCGCCCGGAGGTCCAGTACGCCGTAGGAGCCGATGGTCAGGCTCGAACTGTTCGTGAAGGTGAACTGCTTGTTGACTTTCAGAGTGGTGAAAGCGTCAGCGGTTCCGTCGGCGATGATGGTCAGCCCGGTGTACGTGTGGTACACGTTGGCGGCGTCCGGATTGCGATCGAGCGCCAAAGTACCGGCGCCGGTGATCGTCAGCGATCCGCTGGAACCAGTGATTTTCTGAACCACCGTAACGGTCTCGCCGCCGGAAAGAGTGAGCGTCGTATCCTGCGTCAGCGCGCCGCCGTTGGAAAGGTCATCGCCGGTCCACGTCGCCGCCTGCAAATCCGGCACGAGAAACAAAAAGGCCGCCAAGGCTAAAACGGGAAAAGAATTAATTATGCTTTTCGTCATCGTTTCGTGTATTTTAAGCCGTAAATTTTGAAAAACTCTGGAAACATCTCAGGATTTTATTATACACCACACAGAAGTTTTTGCAAGAATATTTTTAAAAAAAAGTTAAAATTTAAAAAATCGAACGCCCGGAACCGGATTTAACGCCTGCAGCCTTTTTTCAGGAGACGCCGCCCCGCCGTAAGATCCTTTTCATTCCATAAACTCATGTGGAACTGCTCCATACCGGTTTGGAACAAAAAAAAGGTTCTGCCTCCAAAACCCTTTGCCGCCGTAAAGTCATTCGCGCAAATTCTCCCTACGCCCTTGACAGAAATCCTATCAGGAGTAAAATTAATGAAGAACCGGATCGAATAGAAAGAAAATGGCGACGTTATCCGCAACGAAGCATAACGGCTGGCCGACCTGTGGGGCGAATCGTAAAATATCCGCATTTATCAAGACTATCAACTAACAAATCAGATTTGGAGACAAATATGATTACTGAACTTAATTTCAAAAATCTGCTATCTGTTCTCGGTTTCACACCAAATGGCCAGATTTACGAAAAGCAATTCTCCGACATTAATGTTTCAATGAGTGTAGATTTCACAGAAGAAGCCAAAAAACTTAATTACCCCCCAATTCGGGGCCGGGAGCGGAATGCTGGCTTTGACAAACCTGAAAATTTTGTCGTCTTTGAATGCGTTAATCGCCTTTTAGAACAAGGATACCGCCCGGAACATATCGAACTGGAAAAAGAATGGCACCTTGGACATGATGCCAAAGGTGGACGCGCCGATATTTGCGTATCAGACCCAAGTGGAAAAATGCTTTTCATTATCGAGTGTAAAACCTGGGGAAAACAGTTTGAAGATAATCTCAATAAAACAAAAAATGACGGTGGGCAGTTATTCTCTTATTGGCAGCAAGAATTGTCTTGCCAATGGCTTGTTCTATATGCCTCTGATTTGAAGTCCGGAAGCATCGAATACAAGGCACTCACTATTAATTGTTCCGACGATGCCAATATTGCCCTTCTTTCCCAAAAAGACAAATCTATAAAACTATACCGTGATGCTCATACCGCGCCGGACAAATTTGAAGTCTGGAAGGAAACTTATGCCTGTCATTTCCACGATGATTTAATTTTCTCCAGAGACTCTGTTGCATACCAAATCGGAGTGAAGCCACTTCGCAAAAAAGATCTTCGCGATTTTTCACCTGATGACAAAATCGTCAACAAATTCGAGGAAATCCTGCGCCATAATAACGTCAGCGACAAGGAAAACGCCTTTAATCGACTTATTGCCTTGTTTATCTGCAAACTCGTAGATGAAAGCAAAAAGGGCGAAGATGACGAGGTTGAATTTCAATATAAGCAGGGAACGGACACTTATGAAACTTTGCAAGACAGGCTACAGCGGCTCCACCGGGATGGCATGGAGCAATTCATGCACGAAAAGATTCTTTACGTTTCCTCAGATTATCCTGAATGGCTGTTTTCCACATATACCGGTTCAAAGCGCAAAAAGGCGATTGAGGATTTGAAAAACACTATCCGTATTCTGAAATTTTATTCCAATAATGATTTTGCTTTTAAAGATGTCCACAATGAAGAACTTTTCTACCAAAACGGCAAAATCCTTGTTGAAATGGTGCAGCTTTTTGAGAAATATCGAATCGTCTATCCTTCAAAGCACCAATTCCTGGGGGACCTGTTTGAACAACTGTTAAATAAAGGCTTCAAACAAAATGAAGGTCAGTTTTTCACTCCAATTCCAGTTACCCGCTTTATTTGGGACTCTTTGCCAGTTGATCGAATGGTCAAATCAGATAGAGGAACTGTCTATCCAAAAGTGATCGACTATGCCTGCGGCGCAGGGCACTTCTTGACCGAAGCCATTGAAGCAATCAACTATTTCGCGCAGTCGGACGGGAATAATGCCTGGGTCAGAGATCACATTTACGGAATTGAGAAGGACTACCGTCTTGCACGTGTCGCTAAAATTTCTCTGTTTATGAACGGCGCAGGAGAAGGAAACATTATTTTCGGTGATGGACTGGAAAATGATCCCGATAAAGGCATTGAAAACGGCAAATTTGACATTCTTGTTGCCAATCCACCGTATTCCGTCAAGGATTTCAAGCAGCATTTACAGCTGAAGAACAACAGTTTTACGCTCCTTGACCGTATTGGTTTGAACGGTGCAGAAATAGAAACCTTGTTTGTGGAGAGAATTGCACAGTTGCTAAAACCGCAGGGAATTGCGGCTGTTATCCTGCCTAGTTCTATCCTCTCCAATGACAACTCTAGTTATATCGGGGCGCGGGAACAGATTTTACAGAATTTCTATATCCGGGGTATTGTCGCGTTTGGCTCCAAAACATTTGGCGCGACTGGAACAAACACCGTCGTATTGTTCCTTGAAAAGTTCGAAGAGCCTCCAAAAAAGATCGATTTGTGCGAGGATTCCGTTGAATCTATTTTTGGCGGATGTGAACTTTCTGAATGGAAAGACAAAGATATTTTCGCGGCTTATGTTGCTCAAATCGAAATAAACGACGAGGTATACAAAGCGTTCCTGAATAAATCTTATTCTCTTGAAAACTTAGAGACTGTGAATTATTTTAAACAATACATTAGTGCGTTTGCAGATTCAACTGAAGCAAAGAATCTGTTGAAAACGCGAGTTTATCAAAACAAGAGCCCAGAAGAACAAGCTGCCACATATCTTGAGAGATTCTATAATTATGTACACAATATTGAGAAAGAAAAGCTGTTTTACTTCTCTCTCGTTTATCAGCAGACAACCGTAATCATTACGGCACCGACAGACAACAAAGCACAAAAGGATTTCCTCGGTTACGATTGGTCAAACCGTAAGGGGAATGAGGGCATTCAGATTATCACGCCCGGCGGCAAAATGTACAACGATTCTGACCGTGCTGCCAAAGATACACTTGCGGGTATTATTAGACAATCATTTAATGAAAGTCACTCAATATTCAAAGACGAACATAAATCATTTGGAGCTATCATAAGTACAAAGGATATGCTAGATTTTTCACGTGTAGGTTTCTCCAAAACGTTAAAACTGAATACTAATAAATCCCTTGAGTTAATCAGCAAATATCCTCAAAAGAACCTGTTTGAAATAGCTACTCTGTTCAGAGGAGTAACCTATGATAAAGCCGACCAAAAGCCGAACGAAACATCCAATATCGTGCTTACTGCAGATAATATTTCACTTGATGGACGATTTGAGGTTACAAAACGGATTTATATCGATGAGCGCATTGTTTTTTCTGAAGACAGCCGTCTTAAAGCTGACGATATTTTTATATGTATGTCCAGCGGAAGTAAAAGACATGTTGGCAAGGTGGCTTATATTGATTCAGATACAAATTATTATGCTGGTGGATTTATGGGCATAATACGTATATCAACAACTAATTGTATTGCAAAATATTTGTATTATGTTTTGAACACTACTATCATTAAAAACATTCTTTCAGGGGAAAGCTCCGGCTCAAATATCAATAATCTCTCAAACAGAATCGGAACTGTCAAAATACCAGTTCCCAATATAGAAATTCAGAAACAGATTGTTGCTGAATGTGAAAAAATCGACGATGAGTACAACACCACTCGGATGAGTATTGAAAACTATCGCAAGAAAATTGAGGAATTATTCCAAAAATTAGATATAATTTCAGTAGAGAGAGAGAGAGAG
>JAFTCU010000162.1 GCA_017454585.1 Thermoguttaceae bacterium
AGGCGCAAACCCGGCCACCGTGAACCTGACCGGCGGCGCGTTTTACAACACGGCCAATGCTTATTTTTTTGTGGGCCGTAACGGGGATGGAAATAATGCCGGCAAAGGCTTGATCACCGTCAGCGGCGGTCAGTTTTACACCGCGGGCACTCTGCAGCTTGGGAATAAAAAAGACTCGGATCAGGACGGCAGATACGGAAGAGTCGTCCTGAATTCCGGTATTCTTTCCGCGAGAAGACTCACTTTTGACGTTCGTCAGGGCGAGCTTCAGCTCAAGGGCGGAACGTTAGTCACCAGCGAAGTGAACCGCAACCTGACCAACTCGGGCAGCACGATCGAGATCACCAACGCCTTCGCCCCGACGGAAGCCCAGATCAACGGTCTGGCCGCTGATGAGACGTGGTATTCCAAGTACCAGAAGGGAAAGGTCGGGACGCTGGCCGTTTCCGGAACCTACGCCCAGACGGCCGGCACGGTCGTGATCGACATTTCGAACGACACGACGTTCGACAAATTGACGGCCGGCTCGTTCAACGTCACGGGCGGAGACCTCAGCGTCAACGTCAATACCGCTGGAATAACGCAGGAAAAGCGTTACGCGGTTTTCGGCGACAATCCCGCCGGGACTCTGAATTTCAGCAAGATCCTCGTCAACGGAAGTGAAGCGGCCCGCTGGAAGATTATGGACGACGGCAAACTCGTGCGTCTTTACGAAGAAACGTTCAAGTGGAACGGCTCCGCCAGCGGCGACTGGAACAACCGCGCCAACTGGAACGAGAACGGAAGCAATTACGCGCCGGAATCCCTCGACACGGTTCAGGTGGGTTCCTTCTACAGCGCTTACACCAACGAACTGACGATCAAAGACGGCGACGACGTTCAGGCTAAAATCATGTACCTCAACGGCGGCAAAATGTCGGTCACGGGCGGTACGCTCTCGGTCGTTTCAGACCGTCTGCGAATCGGGAACGAAGGGACCGCCAACAGTGAAATCGTTTTTTCCGGCGGAACGACCAATTTCAAAGGCGGGCTGGGAGTCGGCGGAGGTTCCACGACTACCGCGAAAACCAACACGCTGACCGTCAGTGGTGACGCTCGGGTGAATATCGCGAATTGCCTGGTCCTTCATGGTTACTCCCCAACCACACTGACGCAGGAAGGCGGCGTCATTTTCAACAATAATTCATCCTCGGGCGGCCAATTCACCCAAATCGGCGAAGGGGCGAACGAAGCCAACCTGAATTTGAACGGCGGCGCGTTTTATAACGTCACCAACATGTACGTCGGACGGAACCAGGGCGGCGATCATGCCGGCAAAGGCCTCCTCTCCGTGGACGGCGGCCAGATGTACCTCGGCGGAACGCTCATCATCGGGTTTAGCGGGACTGACGACGCGACGGACCGTTACGCCATCGCCGAGGTCAAGTCGGGGATCCTCTCCGCGACGAACATCAATTTCGGCACCAAAACCGGCGAGCTGAAACTCGAAGGCGGAAAATTCGTCTCCCAGAAGGTGAGCGGTGACCTGATCAACGTGGGAAGCACCGTCGAAATTGCCGCCAGGTTCACGCCGTCACAGGAAAATGTGAACGCTCTTGGCGCCGGGGAGACGTGGTACTCCAGGTACCAGGAAGGCACCGTCGGCACCCTGAACGTGACCGGCACATACTCGCAGACGGGCGGCGCGTTGGCACTCGACCTGGTGAGCACCGACTCCTACGACGTTCTGACGGCCGGGGCTTTCAACGTGACGGGCGGTAACCTGCAGCTCAACGTTTCCAACGCGCTTGCCAGCACTCTGGAAGGCGGTGAAACGTTCTCCATTTTCGGCTCGAATCCCGCGGGAACGATCGATTTCGCGCAAATCGTGCCCAACTTTGGGAGCGCAAATCAATGGTCTTTGGGCGCGGACGGAATTTTGACGTACAACCTGAACCCGTCGGGCCAGGTCCCGGAACCCGCCGCATGGCTGCTCCTCCTGATGGGCGCAGCATTGATTGGTTTTTCACGCAAATTCAAAGTTCACAAATCCTGATTGATGGTTAAAAAAATGCGTCGTTCAGCCTTTACACTCGTTGAGCTTTTAGTCGTCATTGCGATCATTGGCATGCTGGTCGGTCTGCTTCTGCCGGCAGTGCAGCAGGCACGTGAGGCCGCGCGACAGATGCAGTGCGGAAACAACCTGAAGAACCTGGGGCTGGCGGCGCTGAATCATGAATCGTCGGTGAAGTCATACCCCTCCGGCGGCTGGCACTGGCGCATGGTCGGCGACAGCGACTGGGGTTTCGGCGAGAAGCAGCCGGGCAGTTACGGTTTTTCACTTCTTCCTTTTCTTGAACAAAACGCGCTCTTCCAGCTCGGCTCGGACGGAAACACGTCGGCCGCCCCTTCCGCAGCGAAAAAAGCCGGCGCTCTGACGTGTAACCAGACGCCCCTTCCGGTTTTCATCTGCCCGTCGCGCCGGGCGTGCAAAAATTACCTCTTTGTCACGGGCACCAACCATAATGCGGTGTACAACATCACTGCCCCGAGCGGGAGCGGTCACGAGCTGGCGAAGGGAGACTACGCCGGGAACTGCGGGAGCAAAACCTCTTGGGGCGGCGCACCGAACATGACCCCCGCGAGTTACCCCGAGGCCAAGACGTTCAATTTCTCGACCGACCGAGACAAATTCAACGGCGTGATCTTCCGCTTCAGCCGTGTGACGATCGGCGAGGTGCGCAGCGGCACGACGAATACGTACCTCATCGGCGAAAAATACCTCATGGCCGACGATTATGAGACCGGCAAAAACGACACGGACAACGAGGGGATCTTCTTCGGTGGCTGTGACGATTCCATCCGCAGTTGCATGTCGTCCTCCCGCCCGGCTCAGGACCGCCCCGGTTATAACACGCCGAAAAACGATTTCGGTTCCACCCATGCCGGTTCGTTCGGGATGTGTATGTGTGATGGGTCGGTTCAGCGGATCACCTACTCGATCGACTCGGCGGTCCACGCGAATCTTGCAAACCGAGCCTCCACGGAAGCGGTCACGATCCCGCAGTGATTTTTTTGGAGTGCGGTGATACAGCGCGCAGCGCATTCACCGCTTTCCCTTGCGGCAATACCGCCTCGAAGAGGCTTTTGCCGCTGAACTGAGCTTGACGTTCCTCACGTGAAAATTCTTGTTAGTTGCCGCGCCTTATGGTCACTAAGTGAAAGCGGCAAATGAAGCCTTCGGCTTCTGTATTGCCGCACTCCTAAAGTCCCTTCCAGCATCGTCTTTCATTCCTAATTCTTCATTCATAATTCATAATTAGACGCCCAGAGCCCTAAATAATCTTTAAATGGCCAATAATCTCCCCACCCCCCCTTGAAGAAAATGGATAAAAAAATATAATATGGCCTA
>JAFTCU010000163.1 GCA_017454585.1 Thermoguttaceae bacterium
GCCAGCGTTTCGAGGCCCACCGCCTCCCGATCGTTCAGCCCTCACTGATTTTCAATTCCGTCGCGAAGGAAGTACGCCTTCGCCGGCTCGGCCCCTGGCTCGCGTCCGGCCGGATCCACTTCCGACGCAATTCCCCCGGCTCATCGCTGCTCGTCGAGCAGCTGCGCCAGTTCCCCATCGGAGACCACGACGACGGCCCCGACGCGCTGGAAATGGCCATTCGGCTCCTGACCCAGCAGCTCGGCGAAAGCGAGTTTGACGACGGACTGGGAAAAAACCTTTTTAATTATGAATTGTGAATTTTTATGTACATTTCACCCCACGAATATTTATACGACGACGCGGAGCGCTGGAACCCGTTTGACTCCTCCGACGACGCTGGGCGGCTCGACTCGGAAGAGTCCCTCGAGGACGCGCGCCAGTCGTGCCGCCAGCTCGCTCTGACGAACGAATTCGCGATTTGCGGCCATGAAAACCGCATCAGTTACGTCGTTGGGACCGGCCATCAAATCAGCGTCGAAGCCGCCCCGGGTTCCGAAATTTCCCCGCGGAATCTCGCCTGCGCCCAGAACTGGATCGACGAGTTCGTCCTGGAAAACGACTGGTTCTCGCGTCAGCAGGAAATTTTGCGGCGGAAAGACCGTGACGGCGAGGCTTTCTTGCGCTTCTTCGTTGATCAGGACGGCCAGACCCGCGTCCGGTTCATCGAGCCGGAAGACGTTTTCACGCCGAAGGACTTGCGTCCCGAAACGGGTTCACCAAGCCGGAATCCTGTGCGTTTCGGGGTTCAAACGGCACCCGGCGACGCCGAGTCGGTCCAGGGTTTCTGGGTCAACGGCCAGTTTGTGCCGGCCCGCGAGGTCCAGCACCGCAAAGCGAACGTGGACGCAGCCGTTCCGCGTGGGATCCCGGTCTTTTACCCCGTCCGGAAAAACCTCCACCGGGCCGAAAAACTCCTGCGGAATATGAGCGTCGTGGCGGAAGTGCAGTCCGCGATCGCGATCATCCGCAAGCATCAAACCGGTTCCCGCCTCGGAATTGAAAATTATGCCGCGTCGGGCGCCGACCTTCAGACGAGAAACTACGGGAGTTTTTCGGCCCAGCGCTCGAATTTTTACCGCCAGTACACGCCGGGGACCATCCTCGACACTTCGGCGGGCGTGGAGTACCAGTTCCCCGTCGCGGCCGTCGATGCGAGCCGCTACATTCTGGTCCTTCAGGCCGAGCTGCGGGCCATCGCGAGCCGGCTCTGCATGCCGGAATTTATGCTCACGAGCGACGCGAGCAACGCGAACTACTCCTCCACGATGGTCGCTGAGGGCCCATCCGTCCGCATGTTCGAGCGGCTCCAGCGCGAAATGATCCGTGAAGACTCCCGCCTGATGAAACGTGTGCTTCTGAACGGGGTTTCTGCCGGAAAACTCCCAGACGAGATACTGACCGGGGTCCGAATTCACATCGTGCCGCCGAAGCTCTCGGTTCGCGATCGCCTTGAGGAAGTCAAAGCAGACCAGATCCTCGTCGAGCTCGGCGCGATGACGGTCGATGAACTGCGCACGAGGTATAGTACTGTACAAAAGACCACCTGAATTTTGTTCGGTACTGGACACTTTTTTGCAAAATGCAATAATTAGGCATAATTTCCAAGTCGTCAGGATCATCAAATTACTGAAATTTTACAGAAAGGAGGCGCTATGCCAGCCAGTACCCAATCCAATCCTACCAATCAGGATCGGAGCAAACTGATTTTCAAGCTCCTGCAAGAGATCCTTGCGGATGTTCAAATCCGTGATTTTCACGGCATTGCCCGCATTCATTTTAACGTTCAGGATGGAATCATTCAGACGATCCAGTCCGGAATCGAAAAATCGGTCAAATAGTTTATCCCTCAAACCTCATGAAAAAATCCCAAAAAGCCATGATTTTTAACTTTCCACGCCGCTCGTCTCCGCTTTTGGAGTATGCGCGGGCCGACACCAACGTGCGTCTTGATCGTGAACAGAACATCCTGCGGGGCGTGAAGATCCTCGGTCTTTCCTCCCTCAACGGCAGACAGTACGCTCCTGAAGCTCTGAGCCGGGCGCAGAAACTTTACGAAAACGCGAAAGTGAACGTGAACCACCCCAAGGAGTCCCCACAGGCTCCGCGCGACTACCAGGACCGGATCGGAAGCATTCAGAACGTCCAGTACCGCGAAAAGGACGGGCTGTACGGTGACTTCCACTTCAACCCGTGCCACCCGCTGGCCGAGCAGTTGAAGTGGGACGCGGAACACGCCCCTGAAAACGTCGGTTTTTCGCATAATATTATGGCCCGGACCGTCCCCCAGAAAGACGGAACGCTGCTGGTCGAAGAGATCACGTCCGTCCGGAGTGTCGATCTGGTGGCGGACCCGGCGACCACGCACGGCCTGTTCGAGGCGCAAAACCAGCCCGACGAGCCGCAGCCGCAAACCGTTCAAGAGGCCGAACTGAAAGCGCTTCAGGAGGAAATGCTCTCCCTGAGACGCCAGTTTCAGGAGCTCCTTCGCGCCTCGCAAGTCGTTTCTGAGCCGGTCTCCCGCGCCCCTTCGGACGTCCTGAAGGAACGACCGATGAGCACGGAAGAATTCGTGAAAACGATCCGCGGCAACTAGCGGTCCTCCTCAACCACTCCCAGAAAATTCCCAGAAAACTCCCAGAACCCCCTAAAGAAAGGAATTCCAATGAACCACCTGAACTGGAAATGGGGCGAAACGTGCCCCGTCAGCGCGCCTGTCGCCTCCGCGACCGTCATTGAAATCGGCGATCTGCTTTACCTCGACTCCGGGAAAGCGCTCCCGGCCTCCAGCTTCGCCAAATCGACCGACCTGGCAGGCACCCAGGCCGCTTTCGCCCCCAAATTCCTCGGCGTGGCGATGCAGGCCAGCCCGGCCGGAATGACCTACCCGATCCGGGTCGCGACGTGCGGAACGTTTGAATTCTCCGACGACACTTCGGCCGAAGAAACGGAAGTCCTCGGAACGTACGTGAGCGCCAGCCTGAACACCGCGGCGACCCACCTCAA
>JAFTCU010000164.1 GCA_017454585.1 Thermoguttaceae bacterium
CTCGCGCGCTGCAATATCTGGATTGGGGGCGCACCCAATTTTACGAAGATATGATTTCGCACCAGCCGCTCGAGGAAAAAATAAAGACCCGGCTGGAAGCCGCCCGGAAGAACCAGGTCCTCGACGCGCAAACCTTTTGGTGGGCGGTGGACGGTTATTTGCATCCGTCACCGCCTTTGGGGGAAGTCCGAAATCTTTCGAAGAACCAACTCGACGAGCTTGCCAGGCAGGTCCGCGGCTTCGATTCCCCGCGTTTTACCGAAGAAGTCCGGGCGCAAACGCACGAAATGCTGAAACTGTACGCCCTTTCCCTCGAGTGGGATGAGGCCATTAAAAAATTTATGCGCTCGGATTCGTGGGATGGATCCATGGATTCCCTGCTCACCCGAACCATCGAAGAATTCCGCACGCTGCGAAAATGGCCCCGGCTCCCCGACTGCCGGGCGTGGCGATATTTCGAGGTGGTCAGCGCCATCCTGAGGGAAAAGAAGCCGGAACGTTATTCGGAATTCATTCGCGAATTGCGCGCCACGGCGGGGACGGTCGAGACGATCAGCCAGTGGCTCCCGGAGAAAGACAATTGAATGGAACTAAAAAATATTTAAGCCACAAAGAACGCAAAGGACGCAAAGAGAATAAAAGATTGTTGCGTGTCGCGTGTTGATTGATGTCGATGTCAAGAAAAATCCCTTTGCGCTCTTTGTGTCCTTTGCGTCTTAAAAAAACACTGGCGCCTCGTTCAGATCTCACGCGGAGATGCGGAGGCGCGGAGGGGGAGAGAAGGAGCGCGAATCGTCAACGGTTACTGGCCCTGGCATTCCCAACAAAAAACTCCGCGGCTCCGCAGCTCCGCGTGAGGTAAAAAACACCATACACCGAACCGGTACGAGGTTTTCACGGAGGAGTACATGAAGCTGAAAATCAACATCATTTTCTGGGTCGCGGCCTTTATGTTTTCGCTCTGGGGCGCCGTTTATGCGTTCGAGATCAGGGAAACGCCCATCGACGGCTTGCCGTCTCCCGAACATTTCCGCTCCGAATACGAAGATTCGATTTTTCTGGCCGTTTCGCCGGATGGAAAGCACACGATCGGGAATCTGTTTCCGGGAAATCTGCTCGTGGACGGCAAACTCCTGCCCTGCAAAGAGGAGGAAAAACCCGACGGGATTTGGCTGTATTCCAATCCGTGGGACGATCGGATCCTGGCGGAGAATTCCTGCCTGGTGGAAACTGAGCCGGTGCGGAACCTGACTCTCTGGGTCGGCAAGGAGCGTTTTCTGAACGTTTCTTCCTCCGAAGATCTGCAGGTGATCGACTTCTGGCTGGAGCCAGTTCCCGGGCAGAACCGGACCGTTCCCATGGCCGTGCTGGAAAAATCCGGGGGCGAGCGAGTTCAATTCCTCGATCCAAAAACCGTCAGAAAAATCGGGCCTGAGCAGATGTACTGGCGCCGAACCTTTGTGAGTCCCAGCGGCGAACAGACGATCCGGCTGGAAACCGACCCGGACGGGAAGCAGCGTTTGACGTGGGTCGAGGAAGGGAAAACCATCATTCAGGATTGCGACGCAATCCATCACGTTTTCTGGCTCTCCGAGGAATTGAGTTTTGAAGTTTACAGCGCCCAGACGAAAGAAGATCGCGTCCACCGCTGGAGCCGGGGAAAATGGGACGTTTCCGCGAGCTGGCCGGAATTCAACGTTTTGGCCGATGAACCCTCAAATACGTTTCAGATCGAATGGAATTCCCGGACTTACGGCCCGTTCATGAACGCCCATTCGCGGATTTATTCGCTTCATACGAAACACGCGGCGGTGTTCGTGCAGTTTGCCGACAGTCAAAAGTGGGGGATCCTGACAGACGAAGGGCTTGCCGCACCCCTTTATGACCATCTCGTTTCACTGCGGTCGCTAGCGTATCTGAGGACCCGGCTGAGCATCGAGACGAATCACTGGCACACGCTCGGGTTTCGTGACGGAAAATGGTATCGGGTCGATTTTTCGTGGGATTAAACGCTGGGGCCAATTTACGACGCTGGAAGCGTCGTCCCCGTAAATCAGGTGTGGTAATCGGCGTTGATGTGCACGTACTCGGTCGTCAGGTCACACGTCCAGAACCGGCACCCCTGGCGGCCCTCGCCGAATTTCAGGTCAATGACGATCTCCCGGTTGGCGGCCATCGATTTGGAAACCTCCGCGGCATCGAAGTCGGTCGGGGCGCCGTTCGCGAAGACAAGGAAGCCGTTGATGTGGAGCGTCGCTTTTTTCACGTCAAACGGAACGTTCGAGTACCCGGCCGAAGACATGATGCGCCCCCAGTTCGGGTCGTTCCCGTACAGCGCACACTTGGTCAGCGGGCTTTCCGCGACGTAACGGGCGATCTGCCGCGCGTCGGCCTCGGTTTTCAGCCCCTTCACGTTCAGCGTCACGAGATGCGAGGCCCCCTCGCCGTCTTCCGGGATGGACCGGGCCAGATCGGCGCAGATCGATTCCAGCGCATCTGCGAAGTCTTTATTTTTCGCGACGTTTTCACCGCCGGCGGCCCCGTTCGCCAGAAGCAGCAGCGTGTCGTTGGTGCTCGTGTGACCGTCCACCGTGATGCAGTTAAACGTCGTGTGGACGATTTTCTTGAGGAGTTTCTGGGCGGATTTCCCGTCAAGCACCGCGTCGGTCAGCACGATCCCGAGGAACGTCGCCATGTTCGGGGCGATCATCCCCGCGCCTTTGGCCATTCCCGCGATCGTGACCACCGTGCCGTCTTCGAGCGTGATCTGCTTCGAGAAAAGTTTGTGGTGCGTGTCGGTCGTCATGATCCCCTTGGCGGCCGCGATGAGCGATTTTTCGTCATCCTTGAGTTTTTTGGAGATTTTTTTGATCCCCGCCCCGATCACGTCCATCGGGAGGAAATGGCCGATGATCCCGGTGCTCATCACCAGCGCGCCGTCATCTGCGGCTCCAACGGCTTGGGCGGCCCAGGCGGCCATCTGCCGGGCGTCGTTCAGCCCCCGCTCGCCCGTACAGGCGTTGGCGTTTCCGGAGTTCACGATGATCGCCTGGATTTTGTCGCTCGGAACGAGACTGCGGTCAAGCACGACCGGAGCGGCACAGACGAGATTCTGTGTAAACACGCCGGCGGCGCTTGCCGGAACGTCAGACGCGATGAACGTCATGTCGGCCCGGGATTTGTCCTGCTTGATCCCCGTGTACATCGCGGCGAATTTGAACCCTTTGGGAATGAAATGCTTTTGATCTTTAGCCATTTGAAAAACCCTGTCCAGCACGCTGAAATGACGAAAAAAAACTCTTTGCCATTTTGAGCAAAGCAAAAAAGCAAAGAGTCACAGCACATCCGAAGGGACTCGAACCCCCAACACTCGGTTCCGAAGACCGATGCTCTATCCATTGAACTACGGATGCGACGATTAATTATAGTATAGCATTTTTTTGATTTTGTGCAAGGGTGGGAGGCAGAATTTTTTTCTGAATTTCGTCTCTCGGCAGTTTGGCGGCCGGGCCGTCCCTCCGAATTAACGACGCTGAAAGCGTCGTCTCCCCAATTCCGCATTCCGCATTTAAACGACACTGGGAGCGTCGTCCCCGTAGTGGCCGCTCACTCGCCGCATTTCTGCGCAGATCTCGTCCAGCGTCCGGTTTACGTGCACATCGGAAATCGCGCCTTTCAGAATGTTTGCCCTTTCGCGGGCTTCCTCCGCTTTGTACTCCTCTTCCGTGATGAGGCCCAGCACGAGATCCAGGTCGCGAATGTGGCGGAAGTGGTCGCTTTTTCTCGGGTGGTTTTCCGCTTCGAGGATCTGCAGGCAGAGACGCAGGAGAAGCCGCCTCATGCCCTCAAGCCGGGAACAGATCGGGGAATAGAGCCACAGCCAGCGAGTGTACTCGGCCCTCATCAGTGCGTACCGCTCCCGCCACTGCTCCGGGGTGAGGTCGTAGCTCTTTTGAAGCGGCCGGCCGTCGTCGTGGAACGGGAGCGTGAACGGCTCGTCGGAAAGATCGCTCAGAACGTGGAAATAGGACATTGGAAACCCTCTTTTTAGCTTGCTCTCTGATATTCTAACGTTTTTTTTGAGAATGTCAAGCCGGGAGGGTAAATTAGTCTTGCGCAAAAGGGAAATTTTGGTTAAAATTCAATCCGGTTTGTGTTGATATTTCCTCAAGGGACTGTTTCATGCCGGGTCCAAAGCTGCCATATACTCGATTTTTGTCTGCGGGAGCGCTTCTCCTTGCGGTCGTTTGTGTATGGACGCTTGCGGGGTGCAGAGCCTTCAACGCGAATCGGGCCTCTTATTCCTCATTTGACGCGAATCAGCTAAGCAAAGGGAACGCGCAGAACCCGCTCCAGATCCGCGGCGATCTGGACCCGTTCCAGGTCTGGGAAACTACAGTAGATGTGATACGGCTTTACTTTGACCGGATCATCGACGAATACCCCTGCCAACGCAGCGGAGAAACGATTACGGAAGGGCTTCTGCGGACCAAACCGCAAATCGGAGCGACCTGTTTCGAACCGTGGCGAAGGGACTCGGTGAACGTGACTGAACGCCAGTACGCTACCGTTCAGTCGATGCGTCGTACCGCTAAAGTGCGCGTTCGTCACGCCAATGGGCATTATATTATTCACGTGCGTGTTGATAAAGAACTGGAAGATCTGGCGCAGCCGAGCCACGCCCGGCTTCCGTCTGCGACGTTCCGGTTAGACACGCAAATCCCCGAAACGAATGACCCGATCGCGGTACAGGACTATAATGAGGGCTGGCTTCCGCAGGGACGGGATTTCGCCTTGGAACAAAGTATTCTCAACCAGCTTCAGCTTCGGCTTGACGCTCTCTCTCATCAGCCCTAGCATATTATGAGTTGCACAATTACACGCCATTTGGATTTTTGTTACGCTCACCGTCTTCCGGAATATGACGGAAAATGCAGGTTTCTGCACGGACATAATGGTCATGTGGAAATTACCATCGCCGCCGATTCGCTCGATGAAGGGGGGATGGTCCTCGACTTCGCGAAAGTACGTTCCAGTCTGGAGGCGTGGATCGACGAGGAACTGGATCACCATACGATCCTGTTTCGCCTGGATCCGCTGGTGAAGATCCTTCAAAAAGCGGGGCAGAAAGTCGTCGTGATGGACGTGATCCCAACTTCGGAAAACATCGCGGAGATGATTTGCCGTCAGGGACGCGCGATGGGGATGAACGTCACGCGAGTCGCGCTCTGGGAAACGGCCCGGAATTGCGCGGAATATTTTAATTGAAAGGAGAAACGTAATGGGTATAACTCGCAGAAATTTCGTGACCGCGGGAACCGCGGCGGTTTGCGGCCTTGCTTTGGTTTCGGGTTCCGCTCAGGCTCAGCCGGTGGTGGAAGGGGAGCGGATCGAGCTACCCACGCCGAGAAAGACCGGTGGAATGCCGCTTTTGGACGCGCTTTCGACCCGTAAAACGACGCGCGTGTACAGTTCCCGGATGCTCGACGCGCAGACGCTCTCCAGTCTCCTTTGGGCCGCGTTCGGGATCAGCCGTGAGGATGGCCGGCGGACTGCGCCAAGCGCTCTGAACTCGCAGGAAATCCAGATTTATGTCATTCTGGAGGGCGGGATTTACGTTTACGAGCCGAAAGAACACGCGCTCGAACGGAAACTTGAGGGCGATTTCCGGAAACTGGCCGGGACGCAGAGTTACGCGCAGAGCGTGCCCGTTTCGTTCGTGTACGTCGCGGATCTGGAAAAGAGTTTGACCTCGCCGGAGAGCAGTGAGTCGTACGCCTGCGTGGACTGCGGGTTCATCGGCCAGAACGTGTACCTCTTCGCGGCGGCGAACGGTTTAAGCTCGGCATTTCGCGGTTCGATCGATCGGTCGGCCATCTCGGAAACGCTGAAACTCAAGGCGAGCCAGCGCGTTCTTTACGGCCAGTCGATCGGTTACGCCGACGATGAAATTTTGCACACCGCGCCGATCCAGCTGAAGAAGTAAGGGGAAGACACTTGTGTGTGTCGTTCCCCAAATTAGGAATGAGGAGTTGGGAATCGAAAGGTCTTCGGCTTTTATGGGTGGAAAATTTTTGAAATAGGCGTTACGCGAAGCGTCAATTCTTCTTCCCAACTCCTGATCCCTCATTAAGACGACGCTGGAAGCGTCGTCCCCGCAGATGTTGGATTTTGAAACGACGCTGGAAGCGTCGTCCCCGCAGGGGTTGGATTTTGAAACGACGCTGGAAGCATCGTCCCCGCAGAGGTTGGATTTTGAAACGACGCTGGAATCGTTGTCCCCGCAGAGGTTGGATTTTGAAACGACGCTGGAAGCGTCGTCCCCGTAAAGCGTTGTCCCCATATTTTCAAAAATTTTCAACTTTTTCTTAAAATTTTCTTGCAAAACCATCAAATCCGTGTACAATTAAAGGTTAAGAATTGGATTTTCCTTTAATTTTATTCCTGATGGGGGCTGATCCTCATGAAACGCACGAATTTGTTCCGGACGTTTTTGACGCTTTTGTTCCTCGCAGCCTCGGCGCTTTCCGCGCAGGCGTACACGCTTTTTGAGGTCCCGACGACGTGGGACGCCGTCTGGAACGGCACGGCCGCTTCCGCTGGCGGAACGGTTGACAATACGTCCTTCTGGCATAATAATACCGGGGAACCGACGAACCCGCTAGGGGTGACCATCAACTACAATCCGCCCTACTATACAACGTACAATACTCTGGCCGGGATGAATAACATCCTCATCGGGAACGGGTGGGCGCGCTCCAACACCAGCTGGCTCATCGGGGAAGCCAATAATTTGTACCTCGTTGATGATTTCGCCTCCGGTGGTTACCCGGAGCATTATGCCGTTGGGCTGGAAATGCTGCACAATGCGAATTTCTACGGAATGACCTACATCACTTCTGGCTCCACGGTCAATCAGGCGACCGGAACGTACCAGCTCGACCACGGCAGCATGTACATCGGGGACTGCAGCGCCGGCACGTATAATCTGGAGGGCGGCGCGTTCGTCATCAGTGACACGGCCGCGGCCGGCTCCCGGGTGAAGAGCTACGACCTGCACGTCGGTTCCAACCTGAAAGACCCCGCGGTGGCCGGAACGGGAACGTTCAATCTGGCGGGTGGGACCGCGACGATCCCGTCGGAAGGAAAGGTTTACATCGGTACGGTCGATGGTTCCGGCAACGCCCTCTCCACCGGTACGATCAACATGACGACCGGCCAGGACGCCAGCGGTGGTAACATCACCGGGACGTTGACCGCTCCTGAGATCCAGCTCATCAACGGCGCGTTCAACTTCACGGCGGGTACGGTCAAGACCAATCTGATGACCGTCGAAAAGAACGGGACGCTGGGCGTCAACGCCAGTTTCATCGTCGATACGAATAACGTCAAGACGCTGACGTTCAACGACGGGAAGATCAATTTTGCCACGGGCGACACGACCATCTACGTCGGGAACAGCGGGACTGGCGTGTGGAACATTCAAAACTCCGGCACGGCTGAAGCCCCGTTCATCATCAACGGGACCATCCGCGCCGGGTACGGCTCCAATGCCGTGGGGACGATCAACATCACCGGCTCGACCGTTCAGCACACCGGGTCGTACCTGATTCTGAGCAACAGCGGAAAGGCGGAACTGAACATCACGAACGCTACGCTGCTGGCGAACAAAAACTTCTTCACCGGGGACTCGCGCAACGTCACGACCTCGCAGACGACCATTAATCTTAATGACGGCGGAAAGATCGAAAGCGCCGCGACCGTTTCGCTTTCCGACAAGAATAACACCAGGACCACGGTAAATGTGAACACGGGCGGGAACTGGACTGCGAACGGTACGCTGAAAATCGGCTACAGCAACCACTGGGGCGATGAGGGAACGAACCATCAGGACGGCGGCACCGTCGCGTTCAACCTGCTCGGCGGCTCGGTCAACACGAAAGCGGTTTACATCGGCAGGACCAGCGCCCTGAACGTCAGCGACGGCACGTTCGACGGGACTGGGGCCATGGTGATTTACGGCACCAGCGAGATCAACGTCGGCGGGACGGAGGGCAAAACCGGTACGATGACGCTTTCCAGCACGCTCAACACTTACGAAAATTCCGTCATGACGGTCAAACCGGGCGGCTACTTCAACTCCACTTTTAGCAATAACAGTACGCCTTGGGCAGTTTTCCATGATTCCTCAAGTCTGGTCGTGGACGGCGGAACATTCACGAATACAGGCACCGGAACGACCGACCTGGTCTTTGCCGACACAAGCTCCATGAAGGTCCAAAACACGGATTCCAATTTGAATGTGGCCTACCGACTGAAACTGACCGACACCACGGAGAGCGTCATGAGCGCCGGCTCTTTGACCACCGGCAACGATTTCGTCCTCGGCTACAAAACGAATTCAGCCGGAACCGCGAAATTCAACGTGACGGGCGGAACGGTAAACGTCGGCGCCACGCTGGTCCTTGGCGTTCATGCGGACGCGCCCGGTGAAATGACGATTGGCGGCGGATCGGGAACCGCCACCGTAACGACGAAAACCTTCAAACTCGGCGAGCGTTCCACCGAAGCGAGTACCGTCACACTGAACCCGAACGGCCTCCTGGACGTCACCGGCAGCAACTCGTTCACCATCGGCCACGAAGCGGGAGGCCTCGGTGAGCTGATCCTGAACGGCGGCTCCTTCAACGCACCTTCCGCTTCGAACGGATACATCATCGTTGGGTATTCCGGCACGGGGATCCTGACGAAAGCGGACGCATCGACCTCGACGATCCCAAGCACCATCCGCCTCGGACAAAATGCCACGGCCAAAGGAATTCTGAACGTTTACAATGGAACGCTTCAAAGTACGGGAAGTTACATCCTGACGGGCATCACCGGCAACGCGGAGATCAACGTCGTGGGCGGCACGCTGAAGGCGAAGAATATTTACCTCGGTGACTCGGCCGCGGCCCTCACTTCGAACGTCGTCGTGAAAGCAAACGATGAAGGCCGCCCGGGAACCCTGACCTCGGAAAATGCCATGTGGATCGCCGACAAAAACAAGACCACCGGAAACGTGGACGTTCAGGAGGGCGGGAGCGTGACCGCCGCTTCCACGAAAATCGGTTTCTCGCAGCACTTCACGGACGCAAACGGGACGCACGTCGGCGGGGTCGGGACCCTGCTGGTTTCCGGCGGAACGTACACCAGTACCGGCGTGACCCAGGTCGGCGAGCGTGGCACGCTGAAAGTGACGGACGGTTCCTACACGGGCAACGGGAACGTGCAGGTCGTCGGAACGGTCCAAAACTCCTACGCGGCGGACCCGAACGCGCACGGCTACATTCTGCTTGACGGCGACGACGCGCAGATGACGTTCAAAGGAGACGTGAATATCAGCGGTACGGCCGTCACGGAACTGAAAAACGGGACGTTCACCGCGAATGCTTCCGGGAAATCCGTCACGGTCGGTGCGCCTTTCTCCACCGGAAACACCGCGCAGGTCCTGGTGGACGGCGAGTCCCAGCTCCTGATCGACGGCGCGACGGCGACCATCGGAACGCTGAATATTGGCGACGCCAGCTCGACCCACACCGGCAAAGTCGCGCTGAATGCCGGAACGCTGAACGTCGATACGCTCAACATCGTCGAGGGAAAAGGAACCTTCGAAATGACCGGCGGGACGCTGAACGTCACGACCTCCACCGCGGACATTACGCAAAACGGCGGTTTTCTCTCTCCGGGCGGTAACGACGCGGCGGCCATCACGACTCTGAACGGCAATTACACGCTCGCGGGCGGCTCGATCTACATCAACGCCGGTGCGCTGGACGTGATCGACGAGAACTGGACGCGGAACCCCGCCAACGACCTCGTGAAAGGCGGCAGCGATTCGGAACTCCAGCTTTCCGGCGCGGTCGAGCTGGATCTGACCGACTCGCTTTTCAGCACGCTTGAAATTGGCGACCGGATCGTCATCGCGGAGGCCCCCATCATTTCGGTCAACGACTGCCTCGCCATCATGGGCAGTTTGCCGGATCTTCCCGGTTTCGCCTGGAATTACGGCATCGCGGAGGTCGGCGGCTCGCAACTGCTTTTTGCCGAGCTCACGGTCCCGGAACCGGCTGCATGGCTTCTGCTTCTTCTCGGCACGGGCTTGATCTTCTGGCGCCGGAAAAAGTAAAACCACTTCACAAATCACGCAATTTACTCACCAGCCCCCGTAAATGGGGGCCTTTCATTTCATACTTCATCTGGAGATTTTCATGACCAAGACCCTTTTTTCCTTTTTGATCCTCGCAGGAGCCGCACTTTCCATGCTGACCAACTCCGTTTCGGCGCAGGACGCGCCCGCCCAACTCACCCCCGCCCAGTTCAAAGCCCAGGTGGACGCCGAGCTGGTGCGTGACCTGAAACTCTGGTACCCGCTCTCGATCGACGCGGAGCGCGGCGGCTACCACTCCATCATTTCCCGCGAATGGAAGCTCCAGCCGTATGAAACCAAGGGAATCGTTCAGCAGGCCCGCATGGTTTGGGTCGCGGCGGAAGTCGCTCTTCGCCGTCCGGAATGGCGCAAGACGATGGAGCCGATCTCCCACCAGGGCGCGAAGTTCGTCGCGAACAAAATGTGGGACGCCAAATACGGCGGTTTCTATTGGGAAGTCAAGGCCGACGGAACGCCTCTGACCGATGAAAACTCCGAGATGAAACACGCCTACGGGATCGCGTTCGCGATTTACGGTCTGGCGAACGCGTACCGTCTGACCGGTGACGAAGCGATTCTGAACCGCGCCGTCGAAGGTTTCCGCTGGCTCGATGAAAAAGGCCACGATGCGGTCAACGGCGGCTACGTCGAGGCGTTCTACCGCGACGGGACGCAGATGCTCTGCCCGCCGAAAGACCGTCCGGACGTCGTGAAGGGCAAGACGCGCGAACTGCTCGGCTGCAAGTCGATGAACTCGCACCTGCACCTTCTGGAAGCGTACATCGAGCTTTACAAAGTCTGGAAAGACCCGGTCCTGCGCAGTCGGCTCGAGGAACTGGTGGTCATCATGCGCGACAAAGTCACGACCTGGCCGGGCGCCATGCGTCAGTTCTTCCGCGCCGACTGGACCCCCGCCGCGACGTACGTCTCCTTCGGCCACGACATCGAGACGGCCTACCTGATCGAAGAAGCGCTGGAAGTCCTCGGAACTCCGGACGACGCCAAAACGCTCGAAGTCTGCAGGAATCTGGTAGATCACGCCCTGGAATTCGGCTGGGAAAAAACCAAGGGCGGTTTCGACTATGACGGCGCGACGTTCGGCGCAGAGCCGGCCGACTCGACC
>JAFTCU010000165.1 GCA_017454585.1 Thermoguttaceae bacterium
ACTGGGGACCGCCGCCTGCGTCATGTGCGTCGTGTACGCGATTTTGTGGGTCGGAAACTACTCGCGGCTTGAATTTCTTCTGACCCTCCTGGTCACGCTCCTCGGTCTTTCGTTCATCGTTTCGAACGCCTACGTTCACCCAACGGCGGGGCAGTTTTTCGGCGGTTTCCTCCCCAGAATTTCGACGTTTTACGTGGATGGAAAACTTTCCGTCAGCACGACGCTTCTGGTGGCGTCGCTCGTCGGTACGACGCTGGCCGCCCCGACGTTCGTCGTGCGTCCGCTTCTGCTCCACGGGAAGGGCTGGACGAAAAACGACCTGAAAACGCAGACCCGCGACGTGCTTTTCTCGGCGTTTTTGATGTTCGTCGTGAACGCGGCGATCATGTGCTGCGCGTGCGGCGCGATTTTGAACCTCGGCGGGAAACCGATCGAAAAGGTGATGGACATGGTGCAGACGCTCACGCCGATCGCGGGGTCCGGCGCCGTGATCCTCTTCCTGATCGGGATGATTTCGGCCGGGCTTTCGTCGATTTTCCCGATCGTGATGGTCTGCCCGCTGCTGATCGGCGACTTTCGTCAGGGGACGCTTCAGATCCGGACGCCGCTTTTCCGGATCATCACGGCTTTCGTCTGTTTCCTGGGGCTGATGGTCCCGCTGCTCGGGGCGAATCCGATCGCGGCACAGATCATGACGCAAATCGCGCAGGTTTTCGTCCTTCCGCTGATCATTCTTTTGATGCAGATCCTCGTGAATCGCCGCTCGATCATGGGCGAGCACCGCGCGGGGGTCCTGCTGAACATCGGCATGACCGGGGCGTTTCTCTTCTCGCTCGTCATTTCCGGTACGGCGGTGCAGGGGCTGGTGCGTTTGCTGACGAATTAAGGAGCCAAAGAAGCCAAAAAGGCCAAAGCGGAAAACGCCTCGATGGACCCGGGAATTCAAAAGTTTTTTTCGGTTTGAACCATTAAAGAAATTTTCCGAAATCAGCCCCTTTTAAACACCAAGTCCTTTCCACTTCAGACTTTTATTTAAACACGGATTTTCACGGATTAAAACGATTAAAAGGATTTCATTTTTTTGATCGGGAAGCCCTGAGAAAACTTGAAACTCCTTTTAAATAATCTGCGGAAATCCTTTTAATCCGTGCGAATCCGTGTTTAAATCAAGGTTTGAAATGGTTTGGACTTTCACTTTTGAAACCGGCTTGAGGTTTTAAATTTTCCTTTAATATTAATAATGAATGGAATTTTGATCCCATGAACCTGAACCGACGCCTATTTTTCACCGCGTGCTTCGCTTCCGGCCTGACCCTCACGGCGGCGCGTGAACTTTGGGCCACTGCGCACGCCGCGGATTTTGATTTTGACGGGATCTGCAAAAAGGTCGGCTGGTCGCCGAACGACCCGGACGCGTTCTTCTTCCTGCATGCGACGGACCTTCACTCCAGCGAGGTGGAAGTCGGCGCGCTGCGAATGCCGCACAAATTCGAGGGGAAATGCTTCGTGCAGGACATGAACGCGCTCGACCCCCGGCCGGCGTTTGTAGCGCTGACGGGCGACCTGATCTCCATGACCTCCATGAACCCGAACACGTGGGACCGGACCGAGCAGTACTTCGCGCGGTACAAAAAAATCATCTGCGACCGGCTTGAAATTCCTTACTGGCAGATCATCGGGAATAACGACTGCGCGGCCGTCCCATACAAAAAGGTTTTCCCGGAACTTCCGGTTTACTGGAGCTTCGAGCGCGGCGGGATCTGCTTCGCGGGCCTGCACGGCTACAACTGCTGGGACGCGCAGACGAGCAATCACTCCGGGATCCTTTACGATGCGGATCAGCTCGCGTGGCTGAGTGAAATCGTGGCGAAAACCCGGGCGCGGACGCTCGTTTTGTTCACGCATGAGCCGCTGAAAGACGCGGATCAGCACCGCGCCCGCCGCCAGCTCGCGCCGATCGTGCAGAGTTTCCAGGGCGAAACGGTCTGGAATATTGCGGGCCATAATCACGGGAATTCGGACCGCGTGATCCAGCTCGGCGGCCGCCCGATGCGCGTGGTGGAGTCGCTCACGCCGGTCGGTTCATGGAGCCCGGACGACGGACTTTACCGCCTCCTTTTCGCGAAAAACGGCCTGATCACCGCCTCGGCCTACCGCTGGCTCACGAAAGATGGGGAGCCGCTTGGCTTCGCGGAGGTTCCGAACTGGGAAAACCCAGCCCCGATGGAAACGGTGGAGGAGGCTTTCGGCCGGAAATGCCGCCGCTTCTGGCTCGTTGGGGAGGACGACGCGGAAATTCGGGCCGAGTGCGAGAACATGGAGGACCGGATCTCGAACCTTTACTTTCGCCGGAACGCTTTCGCGTCGTGGAACCTTCCGACTCGCTTCGACGGCGAGCCGGCGCAGACGGTTTGCCTCGGTTTCATCGGGAAACCACGCGGAACGATTACGCTCACGGCCGACGGCGCGGAGTCCCAAACGTTCCCGGCCGCCGCGGAATTCGAGCTTCCCGAAGCGTTCCGGAAGGCCGAAAATTTCCGGCTCCGGATCGATTCCGGCGAGAACACGGAGTTCAGGATCTGCGCGCTGGGAGTCCGGTAAAATTTCGCAGAACCCATGCTTTTAAGGCGACCATTCAAATTTAAGGAAGTTCCAAAAACCTCAAACGTTTTCCCAGAGGGTGAGAATCGCCTGGTTTAGACCTTAATTTAAACACGGATTTTCACGGATTAAAAGGATTTCCACAGATTATTTAAAAGGAAGTTTTGATCGGTTTTCATGGTTTCTAAAAAAGAAAATGAAATCCTTTTAATCTCTTAAATCCGTGAAAATCCGTGTTTAAATGAAAGGCTTGAAGTGAAATGGGTTTGGAGTTTAGAATGAAGGTTTTGGTGATTTCCTTTTTAAATTTTTTCCCCCTTTTTAATTCAGGAGTTCCAACATGAAAAAAATCCTCATTTCCGTTTTTGCGCTGCTCGTTCTGACCTGCACGGTCTTCGCGGAGGACGCTTCCAACATCGCGGTCCAGTCCGTTTCCCGCATGGGTGAAAAGTGGTGCGCAGACCGTCACGAGCAGAAACTCGCCCAAGAGAAACAAGGTCCGGTCGATCTCGTTTTTCTTGGCGATTCTATCACGCACAACTGGGAAGGCCCCGGCAGAGAAGTTTGGGCCAAGTACTACGGAAACCGCAACGCGATCAACCTCGGCTACGGCGCGGACCGCACGGAACACGTGATTTGGCGCATCACCGAAGGGGGTGAGCTGGACGGCATTTCCCCGAAACTCGTGATCCTCATGATTGGCACGAATAACGTGGGCCATCATTCCTCCACCCCGGCGCAGACCGTGGAAGGGATCAAGAAGATCCTGGAGATCATCGGCGAAAAAGTCCCGCAGGCGAAAGTCCTTCTTCTGGCGGTTTTCCCGCGCAGTGAGAATCCGACCGACGATTTGCGTGTTAAAGTGAACGAGATCAACACGGGCCTCCCGGCTTTGGCCGACGGTCAGCGTGTTTTCTTCCTTGATTTCGGCAAGAAATTCCTCGCGGAAGATGGAACGCTCCCGAAAGAAATGATGGGCGACCGCCTCCACCCGGGGCCGGCCGGCTATGAAATCTGGGCGGAAGAGGTCGAGCCGTTTGTGAAAAAGTACGTGGACGAAAAGTAGTTCGGCTCTTTGGCGCGGTTTTTCTCTCATTTATACAATATTAATTAATTAAGAGAAAAACCGCTTTTTTCTCTGAAATCCCAATTGCGTCAAAGCGGAAAATCTTCTATACTTATTCTGGATTCCTGTTTGGATTTTTTTTGCCTGGTATTTTATGGCTCCACCCCTTAACGACGACGCAATCGTTCTGCGTACTGCCGATTTCAGCGAGACCAGCATGGTCGTAACGTTCTACACACGTGAGAACGGAAAGATTTCATGCCTGGCCAAGGGGGCGCGTCGGCTCAAAAATCCCTTTGACACGGCGCTTGATGCCATGAACATTTGCAGGATTTTGTTCTATCCCAAAAACAGTGACGTGCTCCAGCTCGTTACCGAGGCAAAACTCACCGACCGTTTTCGGGTCGACTCAACCGTCGCGATTTACGCAGGTTTCCACGTGGTACAACTTTTAAATCATTTTACTGAAAATTTCGACCCTCAAAATGAATTATTCGACTTGACAAAAATCATTTTAAACGATATTGTATCATTGGATTCCGTATGTAAGGGAGCGAGTCTGGAAAATCCACCGGAAAAACTTTCCCGGTGCCTCTTCCATTACGAGCTTCGGCTCCTGCAACTCGTCGGTCTGGCTCCCTCGTTTCATGAGTGTGTCAGTTGCTCCCAAAAAGTCGAAGTCCGGCGCGGGGCTAAACGAATCGCGTTCGGTATGGCGGACGGAGGAGTCCTGTGTCCGAACTGTCGGCCCGGGAAAAAAAGCGTCGTTTCCCTTTCACCGGAAGCCCTCGGCGCGTTCCAGCTTTTGGCCTCGTCCGATGATCGTTACTGGAAGCGCCTCCAGCTTTCGCAGAAAACCCTCGGCGAGATTCGCGGCGTGTGGAACCAGTTCCTTGCGCATCAGATGGAACGACCGATCCCGATCCTGCGATGGCTCAAGCGTTAAGGGGGCACCAATCGACAGTTAAATAATAATTACAAAACATTAACTAAACGCCTCCAGGACGATAAAAATATTTATCATTTGTTAATTAAACAGAAAAGTCAAACCGGTTTTGCCGGAAAGTCCCTTTTATGAATCGATCCGTTTGTTTTCGCCGCTTCCCGATTTGCGTGACGTGTGCCTTGCTTCTCGCAGCACTCGTTTGCGTTGTGGGTTGTTCGACCATGGGGTCACGGGGGACTTCGATGGAAAAGCTGAATCAGGCAGACGCGGCTCTGAAGACGCAACCCAATCCGCAGGTGGATATGGCTCAGGTGAACGAGGCTTCCGAGTACTTTGAAGAGGAAGATAATTCATTTTCGGCCATGACGGCAGAAAAATTCGGCAAGAAATTCCGGCTTGCGTGTCTGAAGCTGGTTCATCAGGAGCCGAACGAACCCATTGCGGTTGCGGCTTTCGAGGAAGGGGTACAACTTTTTGACCAGGGACAGTTTGAGGCGGCGGCCAAAAAACTCGGTTACGCAGCGTTCCGCTGGCCGGATTCGGCTCTTCAGGAAGACGCCCTCTTCCTGCGCGGTGAGGCGTACTTCTTTGCGAATCGTTACTCCAAGGCCCAGCGTGCCTACGAGAAGTTGTTGAAAAAATACGATTCAACGCGTTACATGGACCGGGTTTCCCCGCGATTGTTCGCGATTGCTCAATACTGGGAGAAACTCGACCAGATCAACCATTACGGCCCGCTCACTCCGAACTTTACGGACAAAACCCGGCCTTTTGTTGGAACGTTCGGGAATTCGATCAAGGCGTACAGAACGATCGCGATGCACGATCCGAACGGTCTCTGGGCGGAGCATGCGGTCATGGCGGCCGGGAACGCGAACTACATTCGGGGCGAGTATTTTGACGCCGCCGATTTTTACGATGACCTGATCAAGAATTATCCGCAGTCGAAGCACCTGCTTCCTGCGTGTGAGCTGAACCTTTCGGCCAAACTTTTGATGTACCAGGGACCGAAGTACGATGGCAAGGCTCTCGAAGACGCGGAGGATCTGACGAACCGTCTGCTGACTCAGTTCGGACCGCAGCTTGCTGACCGCCGTCAGGCTCTTTTGGAAACCCAAAGCAAGATCACGGAAGCCAAAGCAGAACGTGACATGGAAATCGCAGCTTTCTATGAAACGAAACGTTGCTACGGTGCCGCGCGTTACTACTATCTGCTCGTGATGCAGGATTACCCGCAGACTCAGTGTGCGATAGAGGCTAGAAAGAATTACGCCCGGATCGAGAATTTCCAGGCGGAGCCGACGGATTACTTCGCGTGGCTCAAGGTCATTTTCCCAGAGAAAAATTAATCCCCCCGTAACTTCCTAAAATTGCAGGAGACTCCCATGCAGAACGGCCAGTTCAAAACGTTTTTTGTTACGCTGGCTCTCGGTCTGCTTTGGTTTTTCACTGGCTGTGCGACGTACAACTGGGGAAATCAGTGTCTTTTCCCGCAGGACATTCAGACGGTAAGTGTTTCCATTTGCGGGAATGAAACCTGGCGCCGTGGCTACGGGGAACGTCTGACGGAAGCGCTCATCAGGGAAATCGAGTCGCGAACTCCGTACAAGGTGGTTCCTGAATGTCGGGCAGATACGATTCTGCAGGTGAACATCGTGGGTGAAAACAAATCGGTGACGTTCCAGAACGACTGGGCGGACCCACGTGAGATATCTCTCGGGATGACGGTCGAGGCAAAATGGATAGACCGCCGTACCCGGGATCTTCGCCAGTCGCAGCATATCGACATGGAACAGGAGGCGCTCAAAATTTCGGCCTCTACAGCACTCGTGACAGAGATGGGACAGTCGAATGTTACCTCTTCGCAAGCGTTGATGCAGACCATTGCGCGGAATATCGTCGGGATGATGGAAAACCCGTGGTAGATGGGCTTAATTAATTAAAAAAACGGTGTTTCTCAGCATCCTGCGTTGAAAACACCGTTTTTTTTGTACTTGAGAAAAATTCAGCTTCCCTGCTGGTTCTCGCGTCCTTGTGATTGATAGTATGGCTGATTTTCCAAAAATTGCAAGAGGGGCTCGAGAAGATTTTTTTAAATTTTTTCTCATTTTTGCCATCTGCCCCCGTTCTTTTTTTTTGAAAATCTTCTATAATGTGACATATTGTTAATTGCGAAAACCTCATTTATGATTTTTGAACGGAAGAAATGTTTCTCCAAAAAAATTTTAAAAATTTTTTCCAAAACCTGAAAAAAATTCCCCCGGCCCTCTCAATTTCAACGAGTTTGATATTTTGTATCGTTTTGATGGGGGGATTTTTTTTCTTTTGGCGCCGTTATGCTGGTTTTTTTTGTCAAACCATGCCGACGGCGGGAATTTTTATCTTTTCGACCGTCTTTGGAATCACGGTTTTACTGCTTTATTTCCTGATTCGGGCTTGGTCCCGGGGGTTTTCCAAACGCGCGGTCCCACTGCGCCGGATTTTGACGGGAATCCTTTTGCTGGATTATTTGCTTATTGGGCTGGCGATCCAGATTCCCGGAACTTCTGTGCTGACGCAGCTTGTTTTTGCGATTTTCTTTCTGCTGACGGTTGGGATCCTTTACAGGTTTGAGTTTCACCACCCTCAACCTTCCTCCGAAGAGCCGGAACAAAAAAGTGAGCTGGAAACCGATCCCGATTCCGGGTTGATGGAAGAACCGAAGTGGGAATCTGAGGAAATCGAAGATGAGGACGAGCCTCTTCCGCCTGGAGTACAACAAAAACTCGAGCGTCTTCAGAAACCGAATGGTTCTGAAGAAATTACCGGTTTTTTGCGCGCTGAATTTCCGACTGGTCAGACGAAAGTCCCGCTTTTTGTCTCGTTTTGCCCGCCGTTTCCTCAAATTCCGGAGGTGGAGTGTTTTTCACTGGAGGGAACGGCCGACGTGGAAATCGTCCAGAATGCCCCACACGGTGTACAACTGAGTGTCCGAAAAAAACATAGGCTCCCGATGGACGATTCTGTCGTCCTGTCGTTTCGTGCGGCCTTCGATTCCCCTGAACCACTAGAGGAGTAATGCTCCAAACTCAAAAAAATGTCAACCAAATCCGAAATTCAATCCGCGTTTTGTGCTGAAATCATGACACCCGAGCAGCTTCGGGAGAGCCGCGAGTACCATCGGCGGGGTTTGTACTGTACGCTCATTTCCCAGTTTTGGGGGCTGTGCGTTTCTGCGGTGATTGCGTTCTGGCTGGCGAGACCGGCAACCGAATGGCTCAGTGCGCAGTGGCCCTTCCTCGCTGCGCACACGTACGCGCTTCTGGTCGTTTTTCTCCTCGCGATAATGCTTTTCGAGGGTGTTCTCGGTTTTCCGTTGGACGTTTATGATGACTGGGTTTTGGAACAGAAATTTGGTCTGAGCAAGCTGACGTTTGGTCACTGGTTCCGACGGTATATGCTTCATTTTGTGATTGGAGCGATTCTGAATCTTGTGGTGGTTGGGGGAATTTTCTTCCTCATTCGCCTGTGTGGGCCGTGGTGGTGGGCCGCGGTTTCTGTGATGTTTCTGTTTTTCTCGGTCGTTCTGGGAATTCTTTTCCCGGTGTTGATCCTCCCGCTTTTTTACAAGGTGGAGCGGCTGGAAAAGCCTTCCCTGATGGAACGCTTTGAGAAAATCACCCGACCGACCACGTTGAAATTGACCGGTATTTACCGGCTGGACCTTTCCATCGAGACGAACAAGGCGAACGCGATGCTCGTCGGACTTGGTTCTACGCGCCGTGTCCTGCTGGGGGATACTCTGCTCGAAAATTTCACGGAGGATGAAATCACTGCGGTTTTCGCTCACGAGGTTGGTCATCATGTTCACCGCCACATTTTGAAGCAGTGCGGGATGATTTTCCTTGGAAGTTTTGCTGTCTTTTGGCTGATCGACCTGGCCCTGAAGTACTGGCTTGGGCCTGAAATGGTGTACGCGCAGTTCCCTGTCTGGGCCGTGCCGTTTTTGTCGCTGATTCTTTCGTTGCTTTCGTTTTTTGCTGGGCCTTTTGGCAATGCGGTGAGCCGCCGGTTTGAGCGCCAGGCAGATGCTTACGCCCTGAAAACAGCCTCGCCGGCCGCGATGCGCAGCGCCTTCGTGAAGCTGGCCGTTCAGAACAAGGCGGACCCGTTCCCGCACCCGCTGGAGGTTTTCTGGCTGCACTCGCATCCGGCGATCGGAGAGCGAATTTTGAATTGCGACAAGTGAAAAAAAACGTGGAAATGGGGCCGCGGAGTTTTCCTTAACCGTAAACTTTATCGGGGGGCGGAAAAATTTTTTGACTTTTTTTAAAATTTTTCCAAAAATAGGGTGGGAATCTGCTTGAAATTTTATAAATTTCGGGTAAAATGGAAAAATGAAGGGTTTAGTGCCTGTTTTGCTGTGGGGTTTTCCCTCTTTTCGTCCCTGAACGGGGTAATCATGTACGGCAAACCAGTTTATTTTTAGATCTTTGAAAGGGCATCCCATGTCGCAGGACAATGAAAATCAGGAAGCTGTAGAATATGTAGAAAGCAAGGGGAGTTTGCTGGAACGTGTTCCGAGCTGGCTCATCAGTATGGTGGTTCACACGATTGCTCTCACCGTCATGATGTTCATCCAGGTTGACCAGCAGGCCAAGAAAGCCGCAGTGGTCTTCACCTCGACTGCTGACGAAGAAGTCGTCGAAGAAGAAGTGATGGAGGAAGAGGAAGAGGAAGAGCTCGAAATGGATCTTGACGTCGATGACAATATGGAAGAGGTGGAATCGGAAGTTTCTGTCGATTCCCCGCAGGACGTCCAGGTCGATGTGGAAGTCGCGGATACGATGGACGACGACCCGCCGCCGGCTGTGGTTGAATTCACGCCGCTGGCCGATGTCAAAGCCGCTTCCAGTGACAACAACGCCTCGATCAATTCCTACACGAGCGGAAATGGTCTTGAAGCCCGTAGAAACGCGGACAATGTGGCCATGACCTCTGGTGGTACGCGTGCCTCCCAGAACGCTGTGAAGCAGGGGCTTGAGTGGATCGCCCGGCACCAACTCCCGAATGGAAGCTGGAACTACAACCACTGCCTCGTTGGGAACTGTAACTGTGCCAACCCGGGCAAACTCATGAAGTGTACTAACGGTGCGACCGCCATGGGAATTCTTCCCTTCCTTGGTTGTGGTATGACGCATAAAGAAGGTACATACCAGAAACAGATCGGGAACGGTCTGAAATTCCTGGTTGCCTCGATGAAGAAAGATCCGAAGTGCCCCGGCGGCGGTTCCCTCCACCAGTCGGAAGGCACGATGTACGCGCACGGTCTGGCCACCATTTGCCTGACGGAAGCGTACGCGATGACGAAAGAAAAATCCCTCCGCGTTCCGGCGCAGGCGGCCGTCAACTTCGTGATGTACGCTCAGGATCCGGTCGGCGGCGGCTGGCGCTACAATCCGCAGCAGGCCGGCGATACGTCTGTCGTGGGGTGGCAGCTCATGGCTCTGAAATCCGGTTATATGGGTTACTTGCAGATCAACCAGCAGGTCCCGGCCAAGGCCATGAACTTCCTGAACTCGGTTCAGACGGAAAATGGTGCGGGTTACGGTTATGTCACGCCAGGCAAAACCCCTGCGTGTACGGCTATCGCGCTTCTTTGCCGTATGTATTACGGATGGAAACAGGATAATCCATCGCTTCAGAAAGGCGTTGAATATCTCGACAAAATCGGTCCGAGCGGTGATATGTATTATAACTATTACGCTACACAGGTCATGCGTCATTACGGCGGTGACCAGTGGACTCGCTGGAACGAAAGAATGCGTGAGCAGCTCGTCAAAAAGCAGACCAAAGGCGATGGTCACGATAAAGGAAGCTGGACTCCGGGCGGCGGGCATGCCGATAGCGGAGGACGTTTGTACGAAACGGCTCTTTCCATCATGACGCTGGAAGTTTACTATCGTCACCAGCCGATTTACAAGGCGCAGTCGATGGACAAACCGGCCGCTTTGGTATGATTGAAAACCGTGCCGGTCTTTTCCGGTCTGGTTAATATAATCGTTTTAATGCTTTAAGTATGATTTTTGAGGGTCTCGCTTTGAGTGAGGCCCTCATTTTTTTCGGGAAAATCGCTTCACCCCCCCTTGCGTCTTGCGCATAGTTCTTTACAATAGAAGAGTATTTAAAATCTTTTTCTAAACCTTTTACGTTTTACGAGGAAATCATCATGCGCTGGACCCAGACGCTTATCACTACCCAGAAAGAAGCTCCGGACGGAGCGAAGATCCCGAGCAACATCTTAATGCTCCGCGCGGGACTGATTTCACAGACCATGGCGGGCGCGTACGCGTACCTCCCGCTTGGGCTGAAGTCGCTGCGCAAGGCCGAGGGCATCGTGCGCGAGGAAATGAACCGGGCCGGCGCCGTGGAACTGCTTATGACCGCACTCACCCCGCAGTCGCTCTGGGAACAGACGAACCGTGTGGAATCGTTCGGGAACGTCCTGATGAAATTCTCCCTGAACCGGGCCGGGACCACCACGCCGGTCGTGCTTTGCCCGACGCACGAGGAACCGATCACCGACATCGTGGCGAGATACGTTTCCAGCTACCGTCAGCTCCCGATCACGCTGTACCAGATCCAGACGAAATTCCGCAACGAGGAGCGTCCGCGCTCGGGCGTTCTGCGCACCAGCGAGTTCCTCATGAAGGACGCGTACAGCTTCGACATGACGATGGACGGCCTGGACGCCAGCTTCAACAAAATGTACGACGCGTATCATCGCATTTTCAATCGTGCGGGCCTGAAATTCCTCCCGGTCGATGCGGACAGCGGAGCGATCGGCGGGAACGCGAGCAAAGAGTTCATGGTGCTCGGCGAAAACGGCGAGGATAACGTGGTGGTCTGCCCCGAATGTAAGTACGCCGCCAACACGGAAAAAGCCGAGATCGGCGAGAAC
>JAFTCU010000166.1 GCA_017454585.1 Thermoguttaceae bacterium
AAATCCGAAGGCCTCCGGGTTTTTGGCCCGTCCAAAGCCGCCGCGCAGCTTGAGGGAAGCAAGATCTTCTGCAAGAACACGCTCAAAATGGGGCTCATCCCCACGGCCGATTTCGCGACTTTCACCGATGCGGACGCCGCGATCAATTACCTCAAAAACCGCGACGATCTTCCGGTCGTCGTGAAGGCTGACGGCCTGGCCGCCGGAAAAGGGGTTTACGTCTGCCAGAACCGCGAGGAAGCGCTCAATGCCGTGCAGGAAATGACCATCGACAAAAAGTTCGGCATGGCCGGCGAGAAACTCGTGATCGAGGAAAAACTCGACGGTCAGGAAGCGTCCGTGCTGGCGATCACCGACGGCAAAACGATCCTGACCCTTCCGCCGTGCCAGGACCACAAACCGGCCTACGACGGCGACAAAGGTCCGAACACCGGAGGGATGGGCGCCTACTGCCCCGCTCCGCTGGTGGATGAAAAGTCCCTGAGCTGGATCGAGGAGAATATTCTCGTCCGGACGGTCCACGTGATGAATCGCATGGAATGTCCGTTCTCCGGCGTCCTCTACGCGGGACTGATGATCGGCCGGCAGGGGATCAAGGTCCTCGAGTACAACACGCGCTTCGGCGATCCGGAATGCCAGCCGCTTCTGATGCGCCTGAAGACCGACCTGGTCGATATTATGGAGGCGACGATCGACCGCAAGCTCGACCAGTTGGGCGAGGTGGAATGGGATCCGCGTCCGACGGTCGGCGTCGTGATGGCTTCCGACGGCTACCCGGGAAAATGCCAGTACGGTTTCCCGATCCACGGGCTGGAAGAAGTCGCGAAAATGCCCGACGTGAAGGTCTTCCACAGCGGGACGCAGGTCAACGAAAAGGGCGAGGTCGTGAACGCCGGCGGCCGAGTTCTGACCGTGACCGCCTTCGGTGACAGTATCGCGCTGGCCAAGAAAAACGCTTACGAGGCCGTCCGCAAGATCCACTGGGAACGCGCGTGGTGCCGCCACGACATCGCGGACAAGGCGATCGCACTGGAAAAATAAAATCAGACGAGCGGAGTCAGTGATGACCCCGTAAATTCCAAATGGCGAGCGGGGTCAGTGATGACCCCGTATTTTTGCACATTATTTTATCAGAGAGAAAATCATGAACACAAGAAAAATCTCCCTCGCCCTCTTTTTCTTTTTCGTCCTTTTATCGGGCTTCGTAACCGCGCAGACCGAGGAGAGCAGAATCCGGGTCGCGATCTACCAGGACAAAGGCGTCGGAAAAGGCGCAGGGAATATGCTCGCCAGAATCATCGAGAAGGATCCGGCTTTTGAGTACCGCATCATCAACGGGCAGGACATTCGGGACGGCGTTCTCGACCAGTTCGACCTGTTCCTCCTTCCCGGCGGCAGCGGACGCGGCGAGGCGGCCTCCATGCAGCCCGAGGGTGTGGAAAAGGTCAAGGCGTTCGTCCGGTCCGGGCACGGCTACCTCGGGATCTGCGCCGGGGCGTATTTTCCCCTTCAGCAGGAATTCATCAACGTGACCCGAAAGAGCACCCTCTGGCAGCGCGGCCGGGCCAAACTGAAAATCGAGCTGACCGACCTGGGCCGGGAGGTTTTCGGGCAGGAATACACGGGCGAGCTGGAGGTGAATTACCACAACGGGCCGGTGATCAACATCAACGAAAACCCGAATATGCCCACCGTGGAGGTTCTGGCGTGGTTCCGGAGCGAGACCGCCGAGAACGGCACCCCCGCAGGCATCCAGATCAATTCCCCGGCCATCATTTTCACCCGGTACGAGAAAGGCCCGGTCATCACCATCAGCCCCCACCCGGAAGGAACCAGGGACCTGAAGGGGTTCATCACCTCCGCGCTTCACTACCTGGCCGAGAAATCCGAACACTAGATCCGGAGGGCCGGCCTCCTGCCGGTCGAATCAGTTACATTACCCTAACTGGCTCACAATGTCATCCCCCTTTTCATTTAAGGTTCATCCGACAAGTGCATACCGACCCGGAAATTTTAACTTGAAGTACTCTCCTTTGCTCTCGTCGCGTCCTTTGCGGCTAAATCTTTCAGATCTCACGCGGAGATGCGGAGACGCGGAGGGTTAGAGAATGGGTAGGCGCGAGTGGTCAACGTCCATACAGGTACCAAACGTTCCAAACCATAAAACTCCGCGGCTCCGTATCTCCGCGTGAGAAAAAACGACATACACTGAACCTGTCCGCTTTTTAATTATCTTTCCGGTACGTGGTTGCCGGATGAACCCGAAATTTGGATTGTAACAATACACAAACTTAAAGTTTCAAATTAACGACCTAAAAAGAGAGGTAAGATCATTATCTGCGGGTGAGAGACGGAATACACCGGCCCCACAGACGCGTAATTCCGGCCTGCGGCCTCCATTACCGCCTTCCATTTTACTCCACGCGCTCCACCACGCTCTGACGGTGGGCGGTCAAGCCCTCTTTCGTGGCCAGGACGCGGATCTCTTCCGAGATCGCCTTCAGGCCCTCACGCTCGAGGTGGATCACGCTGTGCGAGCGCAGGAAGTCGTTCGCGCAGAGGCCGTGCGCAAAACGGGCCGTTCCCGAAGTCGGAAGCACGTGCGAGGGGCCGGCCGCGTAGTCGCCCGAAGCCACCGGCGTGAAGTTCCCAAGGAAAACAGCGCCCGCGTTGAAGATTTTCTCTTCGAGTTTCGCCGCCGTGTCCGTCGCGATGTGCAGGTGCTCCGGCGCGATCTGGTCGGTCAGGGCGCAGACTTCCGCCTCGTCCTTCGCAAGGATGACCGCCCCGTAGGTTTCCAGAGCCGTGCGGGCAAGCGCCCCGCGCTCCAGCCGATTCAGTTCCTCGTCAAGCGTCGCACACGCTTTTTCAAGCACTTCGCGCTCATGACTGATCAGGATGCTGGCCCCGGGCGAGTGTTCCGCCTGCGCGATGAGGTCCAGAGCAGTGAACCGCGTGTCGGTCGTGTGATCGACGATGACGACCACCTCGGACGGGCCCGCGATCGAGTCAATATCAACGTCGCCATAGACGAGTTTTTTCGCCAGCGCGACGAAAAGGTTTCCCGGCCCGACGATTTTATCGACTTTCGGAAGCCCCTCGACGCCGTAAGCCATGGCCGCGACGGCCTGCGCGCCGCCGACACGATAGACTTCGCGGACGCCGATCTCGTAACAGGTCGCCAGCATATTAATATTATACGCGCCGTTCGGGGGGGGCGGCGCAACGACCGCGATTTCCTCAACCCCAGCGACCTGGGCGGGGATGGCCGTCATGAGGATCGTGGAGGGGTACGCCGCCGCGCCGCCCGGGCAGCAGATCCCGATGCGTTTCATGGGGCGGTACTTCTGGCACAAGTAGCCGTGATTCACTTCGACCCGTACGTCTTCGGGAAGCAGCGCGGACTGGAATGCCACAATA
>JAFTCU010000167.1 GCA_017454585.1 Thermoguttaceae bacterium
CGTTTTGAATCATCGTCCAGCCTCGGCGGCGACCTTAACGAATGAAGTTTTTGACTTTTTTGAAGAAAAGTCCCTGCTCCCCCCTTGAAAAAAATTTTATTTGTGGTATAGTTAGAGCCAACATCAATGAGAACGTAGCTCAGTCGGTAGAGCAACTGACTTTTAATCCGTAGGTCATGGGTTCAAGTCCCATCGTTCTCACTTGGTCAAGCCCTGGCAGGAGTCAGGGTTTTTTTATTTTAAATTCCATTTCTGCTCTTGACTTTTTTGCCATTAATCTTTATACTATCTGCGTATATTACCAAAATCCAACATTTTACGGTCCTTATATGTATAAAATTTTTCTTTGTCTTCGTTATTTGCGGACGCGTTACATCGTGCTGGCGTCGATCATCAGCGTGATGCTCGGCGTGGCCACGATGATCGTCGTGAACAGCGTTATGTCCGGGTTCGCGAACGAAATGCAGACCCGGATCCACGGAATTATGGGCGATTTGACGGTCACCAGCACGAGTTCCGATGGTTTTTACGATCCGGAAGGGCAAATGGAACGGATCCGCGGCGCACTCGGCGACAAGGTGATCGGTATGACCCCGATTTGCACCACCGTGGGTGTTCTGACCTACAAAACGCGTATCCTCGACGTCGATGGCTACGAACGTGAGGCGCAGCTGACCGAGCAGGTCTGCATCGTTGGCGTCGATGAACGATCCAAAGCGAGCGTGGGTGATTTCGGCAAATTCCTCCAGCATCCGGAAAACCGGAAAGCGCTTTCATTCGAGTTGCGCGAGGGGGGGTACGACACGTTCGAGGGGCAGGAAAACACGCAATCCCGCGGCGTGCTGGACAAGATTTTCCCCGCGAAGGACCGCAAGAAAGGAAAGCTCAAAGAGCGCACCGACATGAAACGCGCCGGCTGGCAGCACCGCCGGGACTACTACGGCGAGCCGATGAACGGCTTGGAGATCGTGACGAACCCCGAACTTCACGTCGAGTCGAAAAACACAAGCGCGGAAGACCTTCCAACGATGAAAAAGGCGGAAGAGGACACCGCCCCGGTCCTCGATCTGATGGACGATTCTTCGTCCGGCAAAACACTGAGCGACCACCCGATGGATAATCCGCCGGAAACGCCGGTCAACCCGTTCCTCGCCGCCGAGAAAAAAGAATCCGGGGAAAATGGGGATCCAAAGGATTTCGATCTGAAAGAGTCGCTCGACGTTATGGGCCAGTCCGAAAACAACGAGCAGGCCGAGAATGCTGCGCCAACGGAACCTGACCCGTTTGGCGGCATGGGTGACGACCCGTTTGGAGGACAAGACGGCGGTGTGTTCGATCCTATGAAAGAGACCCACCCGGGAATCATCATCGGGATCGGAATGGCCATGTACCGTTCACCCGACGGAACCGACAAATTTTACCTTCTCCCAGGGCGGGACGTTATGCTGACGTTCCCCGATTGCAGCATTCGCCCGACCGGTGTGACGGGGCACTTCACGTGCGTGGACCTCTACGAAAGCAAAATGAGCGAGTACGACAGTCAGTTCGTTTTCATTTCCATGCAAACGCTTCAGGAGTTGCGTGGTATGCCGAACAAGGCGAACCAGATCCAGATCCAGCTCAAGCCCGGCTCAGATCTGGATGCGGCTTGCGAGGAACTGCAGAAGGTTTTCGACCCGCAGCTTTTCATCTGCAAGACGTGGCGTGACGACAAAATGCCCCTGCTTCAGGCGGTCGATATGGAGATCGCGATCCTGAACGTTTTGCTCTTCATGATCATTGCCGTGAGCGGGTTCGGGATCCTTGCCATTTTCTACATGGTCGTGACGGATAAAACGCGCGACATCGGGATCCTGAAAGCCCTCGGCGCGTCGTCGTGGGGGATCATGAGCATTTTCCTCATGTACGGCCTGGCCCTCGGGATCGTCGGCGCCGGTCTGGGAATGATCCTCGGTCTGGCGTTTGTCCTGAATATTAACGAAGTGGCCGACTTCCTGAGCTGGTGTCTCGGTCATGAGGTTTTTTCGCCGGATATTTATTACTTCTACCAGGTCCCGTACGACATTTCACTCACGACAGTGGGCTGGATCGTCGGCGGCGCGCTCTTCATCGCGGTCCTGGCGAGTGTCTTCCCCGCGTGGCACGCTTCAAGATTGCAGCCGGTGGAGTCGCTGAGGTACGAGTAGGAAAAACGAATAATGAATTAACGAATAATGAGTGGATCACCAACAGCCATGAGTATAATGCAGGTTCATGACCTCAAGAAAAGTTTCACCAAAGGACCCAACACCATTCCGGTCCTGAAGGGGATCAATATGGAGGTCCGCGAGGGGGAATTTCTCTCTATCATCGGTCAAAGCGGCTCGGGGAAAAGTACCCTGCTCCACGTTATGGGACTTTTGACACATCCGGACAGTGGTGAGATCATATACCGCGGCGAGCGAATCGATAATCAGAGCGAACGAAGACGTGACCACTTGCGAAATCACGAAATCTCGATGATTTTCCAGTTCTACCACCTTCTTCCCGAGCTGGACATTGTGGAGAACGTACTGACACCGCTGATGATCTCGGAGGGGTACTGGAAATTCAGGTTCAACGCCAAAAAACATCGTGAACGTGCGAAAGAACTGCTTGACCGCGTTGGGTTGGGACACCGGCTCAAGCACCGGCCGAACGAACTTTCCGGCGGCGAAATGCAACGGACGGCCATCGCGCGCGCCCTGATCAACTCACCGACAATTCTGTTGGCTGATGAACCGACCGGAAATCTGGACCGTTCGACCGAGGGGGGAATTATCGAGCTTCTGCGCGGACTGAACGAAAAAGAAAAACTCACCATCGTACTGGTGACGCACAACCCATCCATTGCGGCCGATGCAGACAGAACTGTCTCGTTGATGGATGGGGTAATGGAGTAACGCGTTACAATTTACATCCGGCGGCCCATTGCGGAAACGACGAAAGAATCCGAGTCCTCATCGACTCCTTTGAACTGCGGCATAAGCCACAAATGCGGGTATTTCGTCTTCATTCCACCAAGCTTGATCTCAACCATCACATTGGTTCCGGGCTGAGGCATGGTCACGGCATACTTCCAGCCAGTTCCATCCTGCTCCAGGATCCGGAATTTCAGATCATCCTGATCGTCCCACTCTTCGGCGGTCGTAATCGGGGAAAGTTCATTCGTCTTGTAATACCAGTTTGCAGTCCCCGCGTTCACCACGGCCGTGATCTCGTCCATCGAGGAAGCCGTCGTCGCCGCCAGTGCCGCGTGCGAGACCGTTGTTTGCAGGGAATGGTACGTCAAAAGCATTACCGAGACCTGAAAAAACAGGAAGAAAAGCAGCATTAAAACCGGAAAGATCAACACCAACTCAATCGTCAGTGAGCCCTTTTCACGCCGCGAAATTTTTTTATTCTTCTTCATGAATCCGTCTCCAGATCAGATTTTCGGTGTGGTAATCTGGGAAAGAACCATGGAGCCGCTCTGAATTGTCCTCACATTAGCGAATCGGGACAAAAGCCAGTAACGCCCATACGCTTTTTCCGCGTTTTCAAGTTTCAGTTCGACCGCGATTAACGTTCCACCGGCAGGAGGCATTTCCGCTGTGTAGTAGTTCCAGGTATTCCCGGAATCGGACGAATACAGAAGCCGATACTTCACAGCAGCCGTATTTCCTGGAACCGTGGCCCATTCCGAGGCGTTCCTCGCCTGCTCTACCGTTGCGTCACGAAAATAGTACCCTTGAATTGCCGCGTGGATCGCCCCCTCAACTTCGGGCTGAACCGGGTTTTGAGCAAAAGCTGTGGTCGCATCGAAAACCGTCACACGCAAGGCCTGGTACGTCGTCATCATGATGGAAACCTGATACAACAGGACAAGCGCCAGCAAAATAATCGGCAAAAGCAGGATCAATTCCAGTACAAACATTCCTCCTCGCGGACAGGAAGAACGCTTGCGGGAACATATCGGACGTAAATTTTCGAAGGATTCTCTCATCCTTGGACTCCTGAAACATACACTGAGTCTGTTCACAGACTTTCACTTTCAGTATTTCGGCCAATATTTCAAAAAAAATCCAGCAAAACCGGGAAATTTTGCACAAAACAAAAAATCTTTAGAAACAGGCATGAAATAATAAACTGCATAGCCCAAAATACCGATATGAAGAAAAAGATTGTGTACCATAGTACCACTATAGACTTTTTCAGGGCTTCAAATTATGGATCAGAATCGCGTTTCATCTCCGCGTCGTGGTGGATTTATGACGATTGGGCTGATTTTGTGTTTGATTGTCGCCTTGACGGTCGCGGGAGTTCTTTGGAACTATCAATACCTGACTATTCAGAGTGTGGAAATGGAATGTGCGGCCCGCTCGGCGATCCAGGCGGCAATTAACGATTTAACCCCTGCCACTTCCATTGAAAAAGTTCTGGAAACCCCTGATAACAGCGAAGTCACGGGTACAACGCTTAACAAGGTACTCGATGTAACTTATGCCCAACAGAATTCCGGCAATCCTTTGACTGTCAGCATGGCGGATTCTGCGAACCGGATTCTGAAATTCCAGCAGAAACACAAGCTTGGAATTTTCAGTGGTACCCTGAAACAGGAAACTCGTTCCGGGATTGAGAGCAAGTCCTTTACACAATATTATCAAATAAATGGAAGTGCCGGAAACTACACTTTCAATAAATGCACATATTAGATTCTGGAATCGCAGGCGGTAAAAGGAGTCGCCAAGCCGAAAAAACCTGAAAGGTTTCCATTATGAACAGCGATAAAGAGCAAAACACCGATTTCGACATGAACCAGACAATGGTTTTTAGCGAAAATACTCATTTTAAGCCTGGAACAAAACTCGACACAGGGGTTTATGAACCGGCAAGTAAAGTCACCGGTCCCATGGCCGACTCGACGCAACTGATGGCTGAACTCTCCAAAAAAGAAGTAGAGTTCCAAAAAGCCAAAACGACTATTCATGGTGAAATCCTGAACGCAATGGACCTCAGCCGTGTCAGCGACATGAACGACGAGCGGCTGATCGCGCACATTCAGAGAATCGCCCAAAAGGTCCTGAACTCACGCAAGGAAGAGTTCAAGGACATCGACACAGAACGGCTTCTTGCGGAACTGGTCGCAGAATCTTTCGGCCTTGGTCCTCTGGAAGTCTTTATGAAAGACCCGGAAATCACGGATATTTTGGTTAACGGGCCCGAAGAAGTTTACGTCGAAAAACACGGTGTTTTGAATGCCAGCAATGTTAAATTCGCCGATGCGAATCACCTGATGCAAATCATTCAGAGAATCGTCGCGAAAGTCGGCCGGCGTGTTGATGAACAGACCCCTATGGTAGATGCACGTCTTCCCGACGGAAGCCGTGTGAACGCGATCATCAAACCGTTAGCGATCAACGGCCCGATTCTTTCCATTCGCCGTTTCGGAAATACCCCGCTGGCAATCGAAGACCTGATCGCCTTCGGTTCCGTGCCGCAGCCGATCGTTCAGCTTCTGAAGTCGGCCGTAGAAGGTAAAATCAACATCATGATCAGCGGCGGTACCGGCTCCGGCAAAACGACGCTCCTCAACTGCGTCTCGAAATTCATCCCTGCCGGGGAACGTCTCGTGACGGTCGAAGACTCTGCCGAACTGAAACTTCAGCGTCCCCACGTCGTTTCGCTGGAATCCCGAAACGCGAACAATGAAGGGAAAGGCGAGGTAACGCTCCGTGACCTGGTTCGTAACTCACTGCGTATGCGCCCTGACCGAATCATCCTTGGCGAGGTCCGCGGCCCGGAGGCCCTTGATATGCTTCAGGCAATGAATACCGGTCACGAAGGTTCACTGACAACCATCCATGCAAACGGCATCCGGGATTCACTTTCCCGTCTGGAGGTTATGGTCAGCATGACTGGTTTGGAAATACCGGTTTCCGTAGTTCGTCGTTACGTGAGTTCCGCGATCACGCTAGTCGTTCAGCTCGCCCGTTTGCGCGGTGGTGTACGTCGAGTGATGAGTGTTGCAGAAATCACCGGTTTTGAGAATGATGACTACAAAATCAACGAGCTGTTTTACTACAAGCAGCGCGGCGCTGATATGATGGGACGCGCGATTGGAAACTTTTTCGCGACTGGAAATAAACCTGAATTCCTCGAACGCCTGAACAGTCAGGGCATCACGCTCCCTGAAGATTTGTTCACAGCCCGGCAGTTTTAATAAAAGGGAAACCTGACGATGGAAATGTACTTGCGCGCTCTGAATTCACTCCTGCGCAGCATCCCGCCCTGGGGAATCGCTCTGCTCGCTATGGCGGCGTTTTTCATGATTCTTTTTGGGATCATAAAGATTGTGTCCGCCTTCCGCAGAAAGCTGACGCCAGAAGAACAGAAAAAACGTGAAATTGAGCTTGACGAGGCGGAAACGGTCTCCAAACTGACCCAAAACGACAATCGCAACGCCTTTGATCGCTGGTTCGCCCAGATGCTGGAAGAGGGGAATACCAAACTCTCCCCTTTCACCGCCTCACTGTTTATTTTGGCGACATTGATCCTGACCGGTGGTCTGGTTCTTGTGCTGAGCGATAATGTACCGCTTGCACTCGGTACAGGGATCATCTGTATGGTTTTACCAATGGTTTACTGGCTCCTCCGACGTTCCTGGCGTCTGGGGCAAATGCGAAAGCATCTCCCTGAAACCCTTGAGGCCATCGGCGACGCAATACGCGGTGGTCTGAGTTTGGAAGAAGCCATTCAAATGACTTCCGAGCAGATCGAAGATCCGCTTAAAACCGAGTTCCAGTACGCGAACCGCCAGCTTCAAATGGGGCAATCTCCCTCACTTGTTATGGAACGTATGGCGCACAGGATCCCGATTACAGAGTTCCGCCTTTTCACAACGGCCGTCATGGTCCACCGTACCACAGGCGGTAACTTGGCCCAGCTTGCGGAACGATTGGCCCGTTCATCACGTGACCGTCAGGAATTTCATGGGCACCTTAACGCCATTTCCGCTGGCAGCCGAATGTCCATCATCGGTCTGGTTATTGTAACGGCTCTGGCGGTTATGATTTTGTGCGGTCTGGATTATACGTACGTGTACCGTTTCATCATGAACCCGTACGGGCCAGTCCTTTTGGGAATTACGCTCGGGCTCTTCGTCATCGGCGGTTTCTGGGCGTGGTCCATCATGCGAGTAAAATATTAATTCGTTTGATAAGGTAGAACAAAGAAATGATCGCCTTGCATTTTATACCTGTTTTAGCGGCTGCGGCCTCCAATAACGAGACACTGTTCATGATGATCGCGTCAGGCGCTGGTGTAGCCGTGCTCGCGTTTCTCGTTTTGTCCTTGCTGTTTCCCAGGTCCAAGCAGAAATCCGAAGACGACGAATTTGTGGAAGAAAACGGCATTTTCGGGTCTCTGACCCCCGGTTTGGCAAACGTTATTCCTGAAAACGAGAAAGAAAACCGGGAATTCCGTCAACTGCTCCGTCAGGCCGGTTTTTACAGTTTCAGCGCTCGTAACTCGATTTATGCGGCACGTCTGGTTCTGTTCCTGCTTCCGATCTTTATCGGTATGTACATGGGCGTCCTTTTCCCGGACCTCATGCTACAGTACACGTGCATCGGTTTATTCGTCGGCACAGGCCTTTCCATTATTCCACGACTTTATGTTTACTGGGTCCGTAAAAAACGTATTGAACACATCCGCGCCGGGATCCCGGACACAATGGATATGTTCGCCATGTGCGCTTCCGGCGGTATGACGATGAACGAAAGCCTGGAACATATTGCCGATCAGATCTACGAGTACCCGGAACTTTCGCAGGAATTGTGTATCCTCCGTCGCCAGATCGAGCTTGGGTCACTGGAACAGGCGATTAAAGATTTGATGGAACGTGTGAATATTCCCGAGATGCGTCAGTTCAGCTACCTGCTTCTGCGCAGTTCCCAGCTCGGCAATCAATCAAATACCGCTTTGATCGAACAGGCGGATCACCTCCGCGCGATGCGGCGTCACCACGCGATGGCTCAGGCAAACAAGACACCGACAAAACTCGTTTTTCCGTTGATGTTTTGTTTCGCACCAGGAGCATTGATCCTTATGCTCTCACCCTCGCTGATGACCATTTACGATTTCATGTCCTCCAAAACGATCCAACCGAATGCCATCCAGAACGCTATTGAGGCAAATAGCCCCCTGGTTGACATCAACTCTCCGAATCTTTCAGGAAATACTGCCCCGCAGGAATAATCTTTCAGGGCCATTTCAAGGAAAATATATCATTTCCCCCCTCCTTAAAAAGTTTTTTGGGGAGGGGGGTATTCCTTTTCCTGCCATTTGTGCTAAAATAGAAAGTTAGTATTTATTTCCTTACTACACATAAACAAAAATCAGTTTCGGAAAGGAATCAAATGTCCATCAAAGTTTACATCAACGGTGAATACTTTGCCAAAGAAGATGCGAAGATCAGTGTGTTCGACCACGGGCTTCTGTACGGTGACGGCATTTTCGAAGGAATGCGCGCCTATTCCGGCAAAGTCTTCCGTCACCAGGCGCACATGGACCGCCTCTGGAATTCCGCCCGCGCCATCGCTCTGGAAATTCCAATGACCAAAGAGCAAATGATGAAAGCCGTCGATGATACGTTGGCGATCAATGGTCTGACTGACGCTTACATTCGTCTGGTCGTAACCCGTGGTGCGGGAAATCTTGGGCTGAACCCGTACAACTGCTCGAATCCCCAGGTGATCATCATCACCGACAAAATCACCCTCTACCCCCAGGCCCTGTACGATAACGGGATGGAAATCGTCACCGCAAGCACGATCCGTATGCCTGCCGCCGCTCTGAGTCCACGCATCAAGTCGCTGAACTACCTTAATAATATTATGGCAAAGCTCGAAGCGAAAACCGCCGGCTGTGAGGAAGCGCTGCTTCTGAATATGAAAGGCGAAATCGCGGAATGCACCGGCGACAATATTTTCATCATCAAGGACGAAGTGATCTACACCCCTCCGACCGACGCGGGGATTCTGGAAGGCATCACACGTGGCGCAGTCATTGACCTGGCGAAAGAAATGGGTTACGAAGTGCGCGAAGTCGCCCGGACCCGCCACGACCTGTACATCGCGGACGAATGCTTCCTGACCGGTTCTGCCGCGGAGCTGATCCCGGTGGTGAAGATCGACATGCGCCCGATCGGCGACGGTAAAGTCGGCCCGGTCACCAAAAACCTGATTGCGCACTTCCGCGATCTCATCGTCCGGTAGTTGATTATCGTGCGGCGGTTTCAATGGCAGGAAACCGCCGTTTCTCTTTTTTTATTGATGGGACGATTTACTCTTTGATTCTCTCCCCTCCCCCCCTTTCTTAATTTGAGATCTGCGCTATAATAATGGTTTGACTTTTTGTTTCCATTTCCCATTTTATTCAGAAGAGGTTTTTATGTCCTCCAAAGCTCTTCTTCAGACGTCGCTGAATTTCCCGGTCCGCCGTGGCAAGGTGCGCGACATTTACGATTTTGGCGATGAAGTCCTCCTTGTCAGTTCCGACCGCATCAGCGCGTTCGACTGGATCCTTCCCTCCGGGATCCCGGACAAAGGGCGCGTCCTGACGCAAATCGCCGCGTTCTGGTTTGAGAAACTCGGTGAAGAGAACCACCTCATCACGGTGGACGTGGATCAAATGCCGTGTCTGGACGGTGTGGACGCCGCCACGAAAGCCGACCTGGCGGGGCGCTCTACCCTCTGCAAAAAGTCGAAGGTTTTCCCGGTCGTGTGCTTCGTTCGGGGCTGTCTGACCGGCTCCGGCTGGAAAGTGTACCAGAAAAGCCAGACGATCTGCGGGATCAAACTTCCGGAAGGGCTGAAAGAATCTGTCCGTATGGAAACGCCGATCTTCACGCCGACCACCAAGGCCGAAGAAGGGCACGACGAAAACGTGACGTTCGAGCAGATGTGTGACCTGATCGGGACTGAAGCCGCCACCGAGCTGCGCGACCGCAGCATTTCGCTCTTCCAGCGGGGCGCAGAATATGCCGCCAGCCGTGGGATCATCATCGCCGACACGAAATTCGAGTGGGGCGTCCGTGACGGTAAAATCATCCTGGTCGATGAAGTCCTCACGCCGGACAGTTCCCGCTTCTGGCCCGCCGACGATTATGAAGTCGGGCGCAGTCAGAAATCGTTCGATAAACAGTTCGTCCGTGACTGGCTCCTTGCCTCCGACTGGGACCGCCAGAGCGTTCCGCCGGCGCTTCCGGAAGATGTGATCGCGAAAACGCGCGAAAAGTACATTGAGGCCTTTGAACGGCTCACCGGGAAGGAATTCCCCTGGAAATAACCCCCGGTATTCGTTCGATCCCATGAAGCTCACGTTCCTCGACCAGCCCGCCGGTCTGTTTGGCGCTTATATTTTCCACCGTTACTCCTCTACGTGGGACGCGCGCTACTGGACCCTTCATCCCGAGTGTGACCCTAAAAGCCGGGTAGTGGGCGGGCCCTTTATGTACGCGTTCTGGCACGAGTACATTCTACTCCCGGTCGCTTTTTTCGGGCACTGCAAAGTTGCGACGATCACCTCGAATCACCACGATGCGGAGATCATCACGCACCTTTCGCGGCACATGGGGTTCACGATTTTTCGGGGCTCCACGAATCGGGGCGGAACTGAGGCGCTGCGGCATTTGCTGGCCGTAGGAAAAGCGGGGTATCACCTGACCATGATGCCGGATGGCCCGCGTGGGCCTCGCCGTCAAATGTCCCTCGGAACGGTTTATGCAGCATCCAAATCGGGCTTTCCCATCGTCGCGTCTGGCATGGGGATCAGCGTGGCCTGGCGCTTTAATTCCTGGGATCGTTTTGCCATTCCAAAGCCATTTTCTCGAGTACGGACAGTATTCACGGAACCGCTTTTCGTCCCGGACCACCTGAAGCGCGCCGAGCTGGAAGAGTATCGCGTCGAAGCGGAACGCCGACTCACCGAAGCGACGCGCATTGCCGAAGAGTGGGCGGAATCGGGCGATTTTCGGCCAGGGGAGATGGTTCTGGACCATCACCCCATGCAACTCAAAAAATACTTCCAGGAGGAAAAAGCCTCCCTACAATAAAAAGAGGATTTTTTGGAAGATTTTGATTGAAAATCACCTGAAATGTGGTATAATAGAAGATAGAATTATGACTTTTTAAAGAAAAATGGGCAAAACCAGGGCATAGAGGCATACAGAAAGAAAATCCTTTCGGACTTTGGGAGTTATCTCCCCAGTATTTTCTTTCCGTTTTTTATTGAGTATTTTTTATTTACGTAATGTCGTTTTGTGAGCGGTCCCATGAATAACTTTATGGAAACCATACGGTTCTTTTCTCCAAAGGATTTCGCTACGTTCGAAATGCTGCAAACGGTTCACCTTGTGGCACTGGATCGTTCTCTGGTTCCTGTTCAGGCTGAACTTGATGAAAATCAGTTGGCCATTCATTACCCGCAATCGGAAAATCTGCGTTTTGGTATTCCATGGACGATTCCGAACTTTGGGAACAAAATGCTCACAACGGGGACGCTGGCGCCGACACAAAATCCCTATTGGCTTTCTATCGAGCTGGCGCGTGGTTTATGCGCTTCGATTCGAAATCAGGCTTCGGACTGGGAAACGCTGGGACTGGTGCCCTCCGAAGAATTCTGGAATACCATTCAGGATGCGGGGCGTTATCTTTTTCATGCGATCAAACTCTCGTACAATCAGGAAGAATACGACCCGGAAATCGACAAATACGCGAATTACTCCATGCAGCTTTGCATGAAAGCGTCGATACTTCTTGCCAGAACGTACATCGAACGCATCCTTTTGCTCAGGAAGCTGGCCCAACCCGCGACGGAAGCCGCTATCGCGCTGAAAAAGGAGCTGGACCTCGAATACACCACCGAAAAATCGCTCATCGAACAGGAAGATAATTTTGACGAGGATCGGGTCTCTCAGATGCTTATGGAGATGGAAACCAGCGATACTCTGGGCACGATGCCTGATTCCGGGAATACTCAGGACTCCTCCCTGTATGATGCGCCGCTTGACATTTCAGACGATGACACCGCGATCCACATCGTAGAGGCAGTTCCTCCCAAGTATATCGGCGTTCATCTGGATTACAATATTCTGGAAAAAGAGACCAAGGATATTTTCTTCCAGACATTTAATCACGTTAATATTTCCGTTTCATGGCCGCGAATTCTTCAAAGGCCCGAGATTCTGAACGAGTACGATCAGCAAATAGACTGGTGCGTCAGTAACGGCTTCAGCGTCACAGCTGGACCAATCCTGAATTTCTTCCCGGCCCATCTTCCCGATATGCTCACACGGTACATTGGGAATTACGAGGTTATTTGCGACAAGGTGCGTGATTATGTGTCCCTTTTGGTTAAACGTTACCGAAATAGAGTCTCCACGTGGGTGGCAACGTCCCGGGTGAACACATATTTTCCGCTTGGACTGTCACTTCTGCAGCAGTTGGATCTGACGATCAAAATCGTTGGCTGGATCCATGAATTTCAGCCGACCGCCGAGGTTCTCACCTCGCTTGATATGCCTTGGGGTGATAACGTCCTCCCGCCTCCGTATGGAGTGGAAGATGAGGATAGTCGGGAATACCCAACGATCATCTGCGCGGACTACCTTTTACGATCCAGAAACAAAATCAACGGTTTCCAGCTGGAATTCAATATTGGTTACAGGAATCTCGCGACTTATGACCGACCGCTTCTGGAGTGGTCTCGCCTGATTGACCGATGGTCCCATTTTGGGGTACCGCTTTATCTTCAGATACGTGTACCGAGTTCCAGTGCGCCAGACCGAAAAGCGATCGTTTCTGAGCCGCCGCTTTGGAATGGCTGGACGATGCGTTATCAGGCGCTTTGGGCCTCTTATGTTCTCCCGATTCTTCTGGTCAAGCCGAATGTTTACGGGGTGGACTGGTGTGTTTTCAGAGACTATCGGACCCACGACTATCCCAACGCGGGGTTGATCACAGGGGATGGCCGGGTCAAGAAAGCGCAAGTTGTTTTAGCTGAAATATTAAAATATTTTATGACTGAAGCGGATTAAACGATTTTGAGGGATATAAATTTTACCAGATTTAACATCAAATCAAAAAAAACTTATATATTTTCCCTTAAACGACGATTCCCTTATAAAATTCTGTTCTTTTAACAGAAGATTTTCAGGTTTTATTGACAAACTGAATACAAGAATTAGCCGTATAATTAATTTTTATCCTTCAGAGAACCAATGAATAATCAATCCAAATTCGCATTTCTGACTGGCGCCACTGGAATGTTAGGGGCTTTTTTTATGCGCGAGCTCCTCGATTGTGGTCAGAACCTTGTCGTTTTAGTGCGCCCTTCCCGAAAAAAGAACGCCGAAGAACGCATTGAAGACATTCTGACGCTGTGGGAAACTCCCCAGAAAAAGTACCCGCGTCCTTTGATTATTCAGGGTGATTTGACCGGAAAAGGCTGGCTGGACGAAAAAGCCGACTGGCTCCGTGAAAATGTCGAAACCGTCATCCACAGTGCCGCGAGCCTGGAATTTTACGGTCAGCGTGACGCGGAACCTTATCGTACCAACCTGAAAGGCCTGGATACGATCCTGGAACTCTGCCGTCGTGCAAACATCCGAAAATTCCACCACATTTCCACGGCTTACGTGGCTGGGAACCGGAAGGAGTTTTCTGAATCACAATGTAATGAGGGCCAAAAATTCCGCAACGATTACGAGCAAAGCAAAATTGAAGCGGAAGAACGCGTCCGAAATTTCGGCTTTGACTCCCTGACGGTTTACCGTCCCTCGATCGTGATCGGCGACACCAAAACGGGTTACACGCCGACGCTCAGCGGTCTTTACGCGGCTCTGAAACTCGTTCATACTCTTGTCGGTCAGCTTCATCTTGGGGCGACGAGCGCCAAATTCGCACTTGCGGCCATGGGAATGAAAGGAAACGAGAGCAAAAACCTCGTTCCTGTGGACTGGGTCGCCAAAGTTCTGGCGCATATTTTCACGCACGAGGAACTTCACGGAAAGACTTATCACCTGACCAATCCAAATCCTCCTCAAATGAAAGTCATCGCGAAAACCATTCAGGAAGCCGTCGAGAAATTCTCGAATCTGGTCCCGGACGCATCTGCGACGGAATGCGATGAGAACTGGTTTGGCAAAAACTTTTCCGCTCAAATGCGTCTTTTCCGTGCGTACCTCCAGGAAGACGCCCGATTTGATTCGAGTAATACGATCGCCGCAGCACCTCATCTCCCCTGCCCGATTGTAGATCATGATTTACTAATGTTCCTTTTCCAGAAAGTAATCGATTCCAATTTTGGAAGAAACTGGTGTTTGAATTGATATTTTTAACATCATCCATCACACTTTTTTTCCTGGTTCTCATCATTGATCTTGTCCACTATGGAGCCATGTACAGTTTTCTGTACAAAGTACATCACAAAGGCTGGAAAAAAAACCAAGAACTGTATGAGCCTAAAGCTGCGGTCCTGTTGGCGCTTCGGGGGGCTGATCCATTCCTGAAATACTGCATTCAGGGGCTTCTGCGGCAGGACTATCCCAATTATACGGTTTTTTTCATGGTTGATTCCGATTCCGATCCGGCTATCCCGGTTGTGGTGGATATTCTGGCTCAGGAAACGAAGGTTCGTCCGAGATGTAAATGCGAAATTGTCATCGTGGATGAACATTTTGACTCGTGTGCATTGAAATGTAACTCACTGGCCCACGTCATTGAAAAACTGGATGAATCTTTTCAGGTCATCGCGATTCTTGACGCAGATACGCGCCCATTCCCCACGTGGCTCCGTCAGCTCGTAGAACCTCTTTCCGACCAGCGTTTCGCGGCGACATCTGGCCTGCGTTGGTATGTTCCGGAACATAGCAACTGGGGGTCACTTGTTCGTATGCTCTGGAATGTTGCGGCGGTCAATCAAATGGCTTTCAGCCAAATTCCCTGGGGTGGTTCGTTCGCGCTTCGCCGGGAGGTTTTCTTTGAGGGAGGTCTGCTGGAACGTTGGAAGAATACACTCACGGATGACGTGCCAACTTATCCTGTCGTGAGAGCGATGGGGGCACAAGTGCTGGTCAACCCGTCCCTTTTAATGGTAAACCGGGAATTTTGCCATTTGGCTTCTTTTTATCCGTGGGTCAAGCGTCAGATCCTTCTGGCGAAACTCTATCACCCGAAGTGGTGGGTGATCGTCGGCCAGGCGTTTTTCCTTTTCATGCTGCCAGCCACCTCGTTTGTGTTGGCGATTTACGGGCTTTGCCTGAAAAACTGGACATTGTTTTATTGGAACATCGCTTCGTTCCTGCTCTACGTCATCGGGGTCTTCGGAGCTTTTGTGATCATGGACGGGTCCGTCCGCCGCTATTTACGGAAAACCGGCGAAAATATCCCTCGGCAAACCGTTGGGGGACTTGTAAAAACGTCCGTCTCGATCATTCTCACCCAGTTCGTGTACGCGATGGCCATTTGCGGTGTTTTCCGGATGAAAAAGGTCACGTGGCGTGGAATTGTGTATCAGATTGGTCCTGGCGAACGGGTTCAGATGGAAAAGTTCGTTCCATACGCCGAAATCGTCAAAGCAACCAAAGCCACCCAAGAAAATGACTCCATGGAGTCGCTTTGATCCCCAAAAACGGAGCCGATTATGACTCCGTTTTTTCTTTGATTCTAACGGAAAAGCTCCGCGATCTCCATGGGCTCATGCACGATCCTGTTCGCGTGATTTTCCCGCAGTTCTTCTTCCGGGCGAAATCCCCACGTAACTCCGACCGCGTAAAAACCCGCATTTTGGGCCGTCTGCATGTCCGTCGAAGTATCGCCGACGTACACGATCTCGTCCGGCTGGAATCCCCATTGGTTCATGATGTACAAACCGCCGGTCGGGTCCGGTTTTTTGGGGAACACGCCGTCTTTCTGACCAACCACCTCGTCAAACGTCCAGGCCCCGAGCAGCTTGGCGACGCAGCGTTCCGTACAGGGCGCGGGTTTATTCGAGAAAACGCCCTTTTTCACCCCGCGGCAGGTGATTTCGTCCAGAAGTTCCGGGATCCCGGGGTACGGCCGCGTTTTGTGGTCCCAGTTTTGTGCGTACTCGTCCGAGTAGGCCTTCAGGAACTGCGCCACAAATTCCGGATCGTGGACCACTTCTTTGGGAAGGATCCGTTCCATGAGGACCTTGACGCCATCGCCGACAAAGTATTTGTACTGTTCCACCGGGTGCGTGGGGAAGTTCATCCTCGCAAGCGCCGCGTTTGCAGCGTCCGCAATGTCCGCCAATGAATTAAGGAGCGTACCGTCCAAATCGAAGATGATTCCACGAAATTTTGTCATTTTTTGAGCCTTTCTTTTAATCGGTTACATTTTAACAGAAATCCGTGGTTTGTCAAGGGCCGAAAAATTTTCCCTCCCCCACTTGCACAAACCGGGGTTTATGTTAATATTAAAGGAGAGAGTATTATTTCCCGCCCGTTTTTTACGAGAAGGTTTCAAGCATGAAAAAGAAAATTTTTGTCGTTTCCCTGTTTTTGATTCTCGCTTTGAGCTTCGGCCTCACTTCCGCTCAGGCCCAGGAAGCCGCGCCAGCCAAAAAGACCGTCAAGATCCTGACGATCGGGAACAGTTTTGCGGAATCTTTGCGCCGCTATTTCCCGCAGATCGTGGCCTCAACGGAGGACTGCAAGCTGGTCATCGGCTACCTGAATATCGGCGGCTGTTCCTTTGAACGTCACTGGGGCAACATTGAAAAAGAAATCGCCGACCCCACCACGCCGGCCCATTTCAAGGAGACGTACTTGAGCAAAATCAAAAGCGAGGACTGGGATTTCATCTCCATCCAGCAGGTGAGCGCCAAAAGCTGGGTTTATGACTCATACCAGCCGTTCGCGGACAAAATGATCGAGTTCCTCAAGGCAAATTCCAATGCGGAGATCGTGATCCAGCAAACGTGGGCGTACCACCCGGCTGAAAAACGCCTCGTGGGTTGGGGGTTCCCCCAGCGTGAAATGTACGAAAAGCTGACCGAGGCTTACAATACCCTGGCGAAAAAGCACGGTCTGCGCGTCATTCCGACCGGCGACGCCGTTCAGCTCGCCCGTGAAACGGAACCGGGCGGTTACGACCCGGCCGACCAGACCAAAGTTTTCACCTCGGACGGCGCCCACCTGAACGCCCGCGGCCAGTACCTCCAAGCCTGCGTCTGGTTTGGAATGCTTTTTGACGAGCCCGTTTCCAAGGTCAAGTTTCAACCGAAAGAGCTGACCGCAGAAGATGCGGCTTTCCTGCGTGAAGTGGCTCAAAAGGCGATCGACGCGAGGAAATAAACGCTCAAACGAGTTTCCTGTTTCCTGAATCACTAAAACCAGCCGGAGCCATGTGTTCCGGCTCCCAGACTTTTCAGTATCGTATTTTGCAAATCCCGGAGTGGAATCATGCCCACGAATCCATTTGACGAAAATCCTTTTTCTCCGAACTCCGAATCCTCCAAAGCCCCCGTTCCTCCGCCTCCACCGGCCAACTCGAACCCCTTTGTTGATCTGGACTTTAGCGCTTCCAACTCGCAGCCGTCTTCGAAATCCTCGATCCATTCAAAAGCCAAAAAGCAGGAAGCAAAAAAGAGTTCCGACAGCGCTATCATTTCGCATCTGAGTTCCGTTTTTTCAAAGTCAAAATCCTCCACTTCGGCCAAGCCTCAACCCCCGAGTCCGGATCCCTTTGACTTGGGTGCGGCTCTGGCTTCCGCTTCCGCTTTAGCGCAAGCCCCTGCACCTGCACCAGCACCTGCTCCAGC
>JAFTCU010000014.1 GCA_017454585.1 Thermoguttaceae bacterium
TGCGGTACTCCTCCTTGGGGTCGGCCCCGCCGTAACCCGCGACGACCAGAACGAGCGAGTCGGCCTCACGGATCGAGGCGAGTTTGGCGGCGTTTCCTTCCTGATCCCGGCTCAGCCCTGGCGTGTCGGTCACTTCGATCAACGCGTGGGTGACTTTTTTCGGCTTGAAAATCTTCGCGAGTTCGTCGAGCCTCACGTCCGGACTGGCGGCCATGGCGCTTTGCCCTACGTGCGATTTGGACGGATCCGCCTCAACGCCCGTCAGCCACTGAAAAAGGGAACTTTTCCCGGAACCCTGGTAACCTGCAAGACCAATTTTCATTTTTCTGTTTCCTGAAGTGATGTGTGTCAACGAAATAAACGGAATTCGTTAATTATAGCAGATTTTTCAGACTTGAAAAGCCCCCGTTACTCTCCCGCGAACAGTCTCTGGTAGAATTTGCAGCGGTTCATCAGTTCTTCGTGTGTTCCATGGTCGGTGATCTGGCCGTTTTCCATCACGATGATCTCGTCCGCGATGCCCAGAATGCCCAGCCGGTGCGTGACCATCACGACCGTTCGGCCCTGATGGAATTCGGCCAGTGACTCCTGGATCGCGCGCTCGCTTTCCAGGTCGATCTGGCTCGTGGCTTCGTCGAGGAGAAGAAATTTCGGGTCCCGCAGAATGACGCGGGCCAGGGCCAGCCGCTGACGCTGACCGCCCGAGAGCGAGTTTCCGAGCGGTCCCAACGGCGTGGCGTACCCTTGTGGAAGCTCTTTCGTGATGAACGCGTCCGCCTTCGCCTGTTTCGCGGCCTGAATGACTTCTTCGTCCGTCGCGTCGAGCCGGCCCCGACGAATATTTTCCATCACCGTGTCGTCGAACAGGATCGCGTCCTGCGAGACCAGTCCGATCTGCTCGTGGATCTCCCTTTGCGTCACGTCTTTGAGCGAAACGCCTCCCATGGAAACCTCCCCGGCGGTCGGGTCGGTCAGACGCGGGATGAGGTTCAGGAGCGTACTTTTCCCGCAGCCGTTTGGACCGACGATCCCCACGGTCCTGCCGAACGGGATCGTGTAACTCAGATTTCTCAGGACCGGTCGGTCGGGCGCGTAACTGAAATCGACGTTTCGGAACTCAAGGTCAAGCGTCTTTCCGGCGAGGGTCTTTGGTTCCTCCGGGTCACGAATTTGAACGGGGGATTCCAAAAGCTCGTAAACCCGATCCGCAACGGCGACAGCATTCTGGATGGAGGTGAAAATATCGCTCAACTTTCGCGCGGGATCGGCTGCCCCCAGCAGAGCGACATAGAACATGACGAGCCACTCAATCGAAAGGGGTCTTTCTGCCATGGGGATCCCGAAGAGCGTCGTGTTCCCGGTGAGGACGAGCCATGCGCCGACCAGCAGCGCGATGGAAACGAGCAGGATCCCGGAACACTCGACCAGACCTTTGGCCAAAACGTCGAGGAAAGCGACTTTGAGCGAGTTGCGGTAAATGACGCGCCCCTGAGCGTGGAACTGTTTCCGTTGGGTCTCCTCGAGCGTGAAACACTTCACGATCTTGATCCCGAAAAACGTTTCCTGGATCGTCTGGTAAAGTTTCGCGACCTCCTTCATAATCTGGCGGCTCGTGTGCCGGATCTTCTTCGCGAGTTTCTGGATCGCCCACGCGATGAGCGGCAAAATGCAGAGCGTCACGACGAAAAGCTGCCAGTTGATCCAGAGCGCGATCCCGAGACAGACGAACATTTTGAGCGGCTCGCGGATCATTTTCCCGTACATGTCGGTCAGGCCGGTCCCGATCCCGGTGACGTCGTTCGTGATGCGGCTCATCAGGACGGCGCTTCCTTCCTGATTGTACCGCGCGACCTCGAGAGCGAGGCATTTATCGTAGAGCCGGTTTCGGACTTCAAAAATCGTTTCATTCGCTATGCGCGCCACCAGGACCGAGTTGGCGATCAGGAAGAGCGTTTTCAGGACCGTCAGCCCAAGCAGCGCGATGAGCAAAACGACGATCGTCCCGAACGGCGTGGTGGGCAAATACCGGCAGAAAAGCGAGTGCAAAAGCTCGTAGCCGCTCCGCGTCGCGCGTTCCACCTTGATTTTATGCTCAAGAAACATTCGGTCTTTGGGCGCGAGGTTTCCGGCCTCTGCCCCGGCCCCGGCAAGCTCACGTTCCAGTTCTTCGATCCGCTGCGTACTCTCCGTGACGGACTTTTCGGCCCATGTCTGCATCGTTTCGCCCTTGAAGGTGATTTGCATGAACGGAAAGACCGCGCTGAGGTTCATCCCCCAAAGCAGACCGACGCCCAAGGCCGTAATGACGCAGAACACGATGTTCCACGGATGGCGGAACGAAATTTTAACGATTTTCCAAAAGTTCATGAGGCGTGACGGGTAAATGGAATGGATTTCAGGAAGGTTTCCTTTGATTTGCGATTAATACGGAATGACGGCGGCTTGCCTTCCGTAGCCGGCTCGGCCGCAAAAGTACCGCAGGGACTCAAGGTTAATCATCGCAGGTTAAAACCGCGGAATACTTGCGAACAGGAAAAACTGCACTAAAAAGTGAACGGAACTCTTGGCCAAACACCACACCAGTCCCGCCTCAACATGCGATTTAAACACGGATTTCCACGGATTAAAAAGATTAAAAGGATTTTTTCAGGAAAGACTTTTCCCTTTTTTCTTTAAAAATCTGCGTAAATCCTTTTAATCCGTGGAAATCCGTGTTTAAATGGGATTCCGAGGCGGAGTACGTTCTTGGTTTGCTAAAGATTGGAAAGAGGTTTTCCTCATTTAACAAAAATTTTACCCGATTTTCACTTTTTTATCAAGAGAAGTTTTCTTTAAAATCCTGAAATCGTCAGATTTTCCCTCTAACTTTTGGACCGTCTTAATTGCCCGCAGGCGGCGTTGATCTTCTCGCCTTTGCGATGACGCAGCGCGATCTGGATGCCGAGTGATTCCAGAGTCTGCGCGAAACGCTGGACCTGATTCGCCGACGGCGTTTTGAACGGAAGCCCCTCCACGGGATTGAACGGGATCAGGTTCACCAACGCGTTCCGCCCCCGCAGACGTCCGGCCAGTTCCCGGGCGTTTTCCAGCGAATCGTTCACGCCCGCGATCAGAATGTACTCGTACGTCACCCGCCGGCCGGTCTTTTCAAAGTACGCATCGGCCGCGCGCAGGATGGCGGTCAGGCCGATTCCTTTGTTCGATGGCATGATCTGCGTGCGCAGCTCGTCGTTCGGCGCATGCAGGGAAATGGCGAGGTGGTATGGGTGCTCCCGCTCGGCCATTCGCTCGATCCCCTGCGGGATCCCCACGGGCGAAATCGTGATCTTGCGCGCCCCGATCCCCAAGCCCTCGTCCGACGTGACGATCGAAAGCGCCTGAAACAGCGCATCCAGATTGGCGGTCGGCTCCCCCATCCCCATGATCACGGCGTGGGAAAGCCGCTGGCCGCGCGTGTGCAGGAGGTCCGAGGCAAAGAGAAACTGCTCCAGGATCTCGCCCGCCGTCAGGTTCCGGACCAGCCCGTCCAGACCGCTGGCGCAGAAGGCGCAGTGCATCGCACAACCGACCTGCGTGCTGGCGCAGAGCGTGTGCTGCCCCTGTTCATTATGCAGAATGACCGCCTCGATCCGGTTCCCGTCCTCAAGCTCGAGCAGGAATTTCTCCGCCGGATCCGCCTCCGTCCCCAAGACCGTCACGACGCGCATCGAGCGGAGCGAAAACTCGGCGCTCAACGCCTCGCGCAGGGCTTTCGGGAGGTTCGTCATTTGCTCAAACTCCGTAATTCCCGGCGTGCAGAGCCATTTCATGAGCTGCTTTACGCGGAA
>JAFTCU010000168.1 GCA_017454585.1 Thermoguttaceae bacterium
GTTTATGGGGAACGCACTCGCCAGCACCGCGGCCCTGAAGTCGATCGAGCTGTTCGAGAAGGGAAACTACCTCGAAAAGATCCGCCGGATCGAAGAGATCACGAAGCTCGAAATGAGCGGTTTCACCTCGCCGGAAATCAAAGAAGTGCGCATCATGGGGGGCTGCGTCTGCGTCGAGGTCCACGACTCCAAAACCCTCCAGGGCTTCCGCCGGTTCGCGATGGAACGGGGCGTGCTGAGCCGGCCGTTCCTGAAATACTTGTACGCGATGGTCCCGTACATCATCGAAGAACGGGAACTTGTACAAGTGCTTGACACGATGAAAGCGTGGTTTCGCCGCTAACGCAAGGCTTCATCCGCCGCGGACTGAATATCATCCCAACCGATGCCGAATTTTTTGAGGTATTTGCGGAGCCGGTCGGAGTCGTTCGTCGTGGTCTTTTCCAAACGAGACGCGGAAAAGAGAATGCGCCCTGCTTCCGAGAAATTCTGGACGTGCCGGCAAACCCACAGAACGTCGGCGAGCTGGGAACGGTCGAAACGGTCCAATGCGTTCCAGGGTTCTTTGCCCAGGACATTTTGTGCGAAGACTTGAGCCGTGCTCTCAAGATTTTCAGGGAGACGAATGACAGGTGGCTGACCAGCCCAACGAAGTTTCAGACGAGCGATCTCCGCCGCTGCGATTTCAGGAGTGATCTTTCCATCTGATGACTCAAGAAAAGCCAGTCCTGACATGCGTGAAATGGACGCGCGCAGGTCCCGGAAATTCCCAGTCCAAACGGCTTCCGGAGACTCCGCGAAACGCAAATATTTTTGAAAGCCCGCTTCTGTAAAAATGGCAGTCTTTCCCGTTTTTTCAGACCAAAAATTCAGTTCCTGCTCGATCAGCTCGGGCAAATCCTCCGGACGCTGCGCCAACGCCGGGATCCGAAAGGTCCAGACGCTCAGCGCGGCCTGAAAATCCGGCAGAAAAACCGGCTTTTCACCCGATGGATTTTCCGTCAGGGACGCCCAGACCTGAACGGAAGGATTTTCGTCCACAAAAGAAAGGGCTTTGGCTTGCGCGGCAGGTGAAAGGCTTTCAATTCTTCGCAGAAAAAGGACTTTTTTCTTCTTTTGTTTCTCGGATGGTTTTTCAGAGAATTTTTCAAAGAACGGGTCCGCCGCGCAGTCGAATTCAAAGAAGAGGGACTTTTCCGCTCCCAATTTCCGGGCGAGCGTGCTCTTCCCTGCTCCGGGCGGCCCGATGAGCAAAATCGGGTCGAACGTTTCCCGGGCTGCGAACTCCAAAAGGCGCAGGGTTTCGAGAAACTCAGGCTGGCGCGTCACGAAATCAGTTTTCATTCCAAACCTCACGGAACCAGGGGGTCGGACGAACCGAGCGCAGGAAATTGGGCGAGTGCCACCCGTTCACGATTTCGTCGGGATTAGGACGACCGTGAAAGACCAGAATACGCGTTTCAGGTCCAGGATGCTTTGCGGGCAGAAAATAACCAAGAGGAAAGGCTGGAAGGCAGTGGCATTTGAAACTCTTGCACCAGTTTTCGTCCCAATATTCAAGCAAACCGTGTTCTTTCAGCCACCACGAAAGATAAGCCTGTTCATTCCGGTGCGAGGCATATACTTCCCGAGTATGGGTCAAATAGTAATCCAGAATCCCGGTAAACTGGCCGATCTCGAAGCGGAAAACGCTGGAATTGCCAATGTAGTTGTTCAGGTTCCAATCGTTGATGATACGAAACTTCCCCGGCACATCAAAAAAATCATCGAGAGGTCCCATTATGACCAGATCCAGGTCGAGAAACAGCGCGTTTCCTTTCAAATCTGCCAGTTCTTTTTGATAGACGGTCAGTTTTCTCCAGCCTCGTTCGGGGAGACTGGGATCCAGGTCCAGCGTTGGCAGAGGTTCAGTCCGTACAGAAGGCTCAATCCCCCGCGGATCATCCGTAAAACAAACGAGCTGATAATCGCGGTGCATATTGCGCCGGACCATGGCTGCCAGTCTGTTTACGTATTCCGGGCCGAACTTCGTGCCCCACTTCATGCAGATGATGTTTTCCATAAACTCATGAATTCTGAATTACGAATCGTGAATTACGAACCAGAGAACCAGTTCATAATTCACAATTCATAATTCATAATCAAAAAATCATCCCCAGACTTCCTTTTTCAGGCTCTCGATCAGTTCCATCGCCTGAGAGATCTCGGCTTTCTGGCGTTCCGGTTCGGCCGGGATTTCGCGCTCGATCGTGAGCGGGCCTTCGTAGCCGATTTCCTTCAGGGTTTCAAGGAAGGCTTTCGCGTTCACGTCACCGGTGCCGAACGGAACCTCGCAGCCCCACGTGTCGCCAGGTTTGTCGGACCATTTCGCGTCTTTGCAGTGGCAGCTGCGCACGTATTTTCCGAGCTTTTTCAGGGCCGGGATCGGTTCTCCGGAGCCGTACAGGATCATGTTGGCCGGGTCGAAATTGATGAAAATATTATCGCGGCCAACGTCCTGAAGGAACTGGAGCAGACCGTCGGCTTTTTCCTGACCGGTTTCCAGATGGAACGCCTGGCCCTGGGCTTTCAGGTAGTCGGCCAGCTCAGCCAGCGTCGCGACCAGGTCACGGTAGTCGTCCGAGTCGGTTTCGTGAGGGATGAACCCGATGTGGATCCCGATCCGGTCGCAGCCGAGGACTTTGGCGAAGTCGGCGATCTCGCGGATCTCCTGCTTGCGTTCGGCCCGAAGATCAGGCGGAACCAGACCGATCGTTTCGCGGGTTTTCTGGATGGTGGCGTAGCTTTCGCCTTTGAAATCGCAGAACACGACGGTGATTTTCACGCCGATCTCATTCAGTTTCTCGATGAATTTTTTCGCGTTTTCTTCCGTTCGCATTTCCTTGTGTGGGCAACAGAGCTGGACCGTGTGGATCCCCAGCTCCTTCACGACTTCCAGACGCACGCCAAGCCCTGCGCCAATGCTTGCGAAAACACCAATCGGGTATTTATCCATGGTTGATTCCTTTATTAAAGGGGGTGGAAATAATTATGAATTACGAATTTTGAATTATGAATTAGGGAAGGGGATGGTTTGATCTGGAAGTGGCCGTCCCCGGCAGCCGCTCCAAATATTTTAACATTTAATGCGTTTTTTGTCAATACAGGGGTCAAAGCGAAAGCAGGTACTCGATCAGATCCTTCTTTTCCTGTTCCGTGAGTTTCCCGAAATTCCCCTCTGTTTCTCCGTGGCGCCCGACCCAGAGGAGTTCCTCGAGCGTCGTGTACCGGCCGTCATGCAGGTACGGGGCCGTGCGGTACGTCTCGATGAGCGTCGGCGTGTCGAACATCCCGTCGAAATCCACATCATTCTGAGTCCCCACGTCGTGCATTTTCATGTCGGTGAAATACTCGCCGTGATGGCACGCGGAGCAACCGGTTTTCGGGCCGAAAAAGAGCCGCTTGCCTCGTTTGGCCGAGTCAGTCAGGGTCCCGTCCGGGTTCAGCGCGATGCCTGGGATCGGGCGCAGGGATTTCAAATATTCGTCCACGTCGCAGTATTCCGGCTCGGTCATCCGTTTGAAATGAATGTGCACGAAACCCGCCCGGGTCGCCGCTTCGCCGGTAGCACGCACGCCCGTGATCATGTTCGGCGGGGTCACGTGCGCGTACAGCATGCTCTTCGTGTTTTTCGGGTTTTCAACGCCATCGTTCAGAAGGTCCCAGTTGAACCCATCGACGCGGGCGTCCGGGTGGCACGTCACGCACGAATGCCAGTGGTCCAAAGCGCGTTCACCGTCGAAAAAGTCCTTCATCCCCCGGCGTTTCGCATCCAGCACAGGCGGTTTTTCGCCAAGGGGAAGAATTTCCGGCTGGGTTTCGGTGAGGCTCCGTGCCATTTGCCAGCGGATCCCGGTCTGGGAGACCTGAATTCTGCCCGGGTCGTTAATGCGGGGAAAAACGGCCAGATTTTCGCTGAAGTAACCGGCCGTGACGGTCACTTTTTCGTTCATCGCCAGCGCGTGGATCCCCGAAAGCTCCGGCATTTTGACCCGTGTGATGGTCGGCGTGAAGGAGCCGACTCCGAAGAAGAAGACGTACTGCGGATTAATGTGGTTCATGTCGCGGTACATCCGTTCGACGAGTTCCTCCGTACTAATGAAGCCGATCTCACGATTCCCGCCGATTGCAATGGCAAGTAGTTTTCCATCGGGAGAAACGCGAATACTCCACGGATTCGTAAGGCCCTCTTCGTAGGAGTCGATCAAATAGGTACACGTCCCGTTTCGCTCGCGGTCGTAAATCGTGAACCCGTTGCGGTTGGTCCAACCGCCGAACAACTGGGTCGTGATCGTGCGGTGGTTCCCGTGTGTATGCACCATGAAGACATATTTCCCGTCAGGGGAAACCGTAATATCGCGTACATTGCAGCAGCCGTCCGGGAGCTGATGATTCTGAACCGTTTCGGAGTCGAGGTCCAAAATACTGAAACAGCAAGAGACGGTGGAGCCATTTGAAGGGATGAGCGGGAGGTGGTTTGCAATGTAAATCTCCTTTTCGTCGGGGGTGACGCACATTGCAACAGGCTCGCGGACGACCGTGAGACATTTCTTTACACCTTGTTCCCAATGAATTTCTGTTTTATCTTGATTTTGATTCAGATCGAAAAGAAGAACGTCGCCGTGAAACCGACGGCCAACACATAGCAGATTTCGCTTTTCAGCGCACACCACACCCCAAGGGGAGTGAATGCCCGTCCAACGCCTTGAGATGGTTCGACTCGGAAGGTCAATTTCCAGAACTTCACCATTCAAAGTGCCGCAAGTCACAAAGAGGCGATCTCCGCTGAGGCACATCCGGTTGGGGGTCTGTTCAAGCGGGAGTGAACCGACGACTTTTTTTTGACTGAGAGAGAAGAAATCAAGGCGTTTTGCATCAATTTCGAGAATGCACAATTCATCGTCAGAAACGAACGCCATTTGTTCAGGGCCGAGGTACTCGCCGGCAGCGCAGAAGATCGGGACGTGGGTGACGAAAAGAAGAATGAGAAAAAGGCGCAGACCCATACCGGCGCGTGACCTGACACGGCATTCTATCCTTTTGCACTCTTGAATTCGTTTCGGATGCATACCCTGCTCCTTTTTTTCATGGCTGGCCTGACTTTCTGAAACTTCATTTTACCACATTCAGGCGAGGGAGAAAAGGGGGAGCGAAAAAAAATCTGTTCGGCACTTTTTTCTCCCCCCTTTACAACGCAAGGGAAAAAGTTATATTATAAAGTATGACCTTTGGTCAATTCATCATTCAAAATTCATGATTCATAATTAACTCAAAGGAGAGATCATGCTTACCCGCCGAAATTTTCTTGCTTCTTCTACCGCTGCTGGGGTTCTTTCTTTCGCAGGGCTGAATGCTCGGGCGCAGAACCCTACCCCACCCCAGATCGCTGGTTTTGACGAGACCAAAACGACTTTCGACGAGACGAAACCTTGGGAAAAGTACACGGACCGCAAAGTCCGTGTCGGTCTGGTCGGTTTCGGCGTCTGCCAGTTTTCCGTCCAGTTCAGCCTCCAAAACCACCCGAACGCAGAAGTCGTGGCGGTGAGCGACCTGGTCCCCGAGCGCTGCGACCAGCTCGCGAAAGCCGCCCGGTGCGCGAAGCAGTACCCGTCACTTGCTGAGCTTCTGAAAGACGATTCGGTCGAGGCGGTTTTCCTCGCGACTGATGCACCATCGCACGCCCAGCAGGCGATCCAGTGCCTCAAGGCCGGAAAGCACGTCGCGTCTGCCGTCCCTGCTTTTATGGGGAATCTGGACGACGCGTACGCACTTTACGAAGAGGTGAAAGCCCATCCCGATCTGGTCTATACGATGTTCGAAACGACGGCGTATCGGGATTCCTGCTACGCCATGCGCCAGTTGTACCGGGCGGGCGCGCTTGGGAAACTCCTCTACACCGAGGGCGAATATTACCACTACGGCGTTGGGTCGATCGGCTCCTGGAATGGCTGGCGGGATGGTCTTCCGCCGCAGTACTACCCCACCCACTCGAACGGCTTCTACGTCTGCGTGACGGGCGGTTCATTCACCGAGGTCTGCTGCATGGGCGGCCCATCCATTCAGGAACGTTACCAGCCGGACCGGAACCGATACAAAAATCCGTTCGGGACGGAAAACGCGATCTTCCGCACGTCGGAAGGCGGCTCCGCGCGTATGATCGTGAGCTGGGATTCGCTCGGCAATTACGGCGAAATGGGCCGCTGCCGCGGTCAGCTCGGCGGCTACTACGACCGCTACGAGGGAACGCCCGAAGGGAAAGAAATCGCCCAGAACGTGAACATTCTGAAGCCTGCTCTCCCACCGGGCGTTGAGCCAGGAGGTCACGGTGGATCCCACGGCTATCTTGGAAACGATTTCATTGATGCCATTCTGCGTAAACGTTTGCCGTTGGTGGACATCACCATGGCTTTGAATCTTACGGTTCCGGGTTATGTTGCTCACCAGTCGGCACTTAAAGACGGCGAACTGATGAAGATCCCGCAGTTTGAGTCAATCGCGGGCCTGATGTAAGGCGAAGATTCCGTTTCAGATGGGGGCAGGAAACATCAGCTTTTCTGCCCTTTTTGCATTGACCCATTTTACGCAGTTTATTATCAGGCTAAAATAGAAAATTTCACAGAATTTTCATTTGAGAAAATATTGTAAAAATCGCATAAATCTTTCGGGTTTTAGACTCTTTCCCTCTTTACAGAAACGGCAAAATCCTTATAATATATGTAGAAGAAATGGAGATTCTTCGCATTATAAATTGGAATAAAACAGGCCCGAGAGAACGGAATCGCCCATGAGTCTGAATCTTGCCCTTGATTTTCATATTGCCGCCGAGAAATACCGCGACCACACTGCTATCATTTATAACGGTTTGGAAATAACCTACGCGGAGCTTGCGAACTCTGTTCGCTACTGGACGGTTCTTCTTTCACGCCTCGGGATCTCCCAGGGCGATACTGTCTGCATGGTGATGCCGAACATCCCCGAATTTACGATTGCTTATTTTGCGATTCTTCATTTGGGTGCGGTAGTCGTTCCTTGCAATACTCTTCTGACGAGCTGCGAGCTGGCGTACCAGTTCTCGCACGCGGATTCGCGCTTTGTTTTGACTTGCACGAGTTGCATGGCCGCCTGTATTGAAGCGATGCGTCAGGTTGATTCCTGCACGGGCGTTATTGTTTTGGGTTCCAAAGAAGCGGGTTTGCGTAACCTTCCAGAAAATGATCGTCAGGATGGCATTTTTTGGGTCGAAGATGAAATCGCACTTTTAAAAGAGCGTTTTCCTTTTGCGATGGAAACGCTTACGGTGACTGCCCGACACGAGAACGCCGCCCATTGGCTCAGCACGACCGATGATGGTTCCTGCGACGATTTGTCGGCGTCACCCTGGCCAACAGGCGTACCTCAGGAAGACGCTCTTTATCAACCGATCGACTCGACGATTCCCATTGGTACCCGCCCTCATTCCAATGAATACACGATGGGCGTTTTGCCGGGAACACCCGAGAATATACCCAGTGAGGATACTGCATTTCCAGGGCTTACGCGTCACAACTCAGAATTTTATACGGCGTGGGAATCGGTTCCCTCTGCAGATGGCCGACTTCTTACGACGTGGAGTCCTGCCCTGGCGCAAACCTCTCCATCAGATCCGGCGATGATCCTGTACACGTCCGGAACTACGGGTTTCCCGAAGGGCGCGATACTTACCCATTTTAATCTCTACTCAAACGCCCATTTTGTGCGTGAGTGTATGACCGGTTATCAACCCGGGAAGCGTACGCTCGCGATTTTACCTTTTTTCCATTCGTTTGGGCAGACGTTCACCCAAAACGCCGCCCTGTTTTCTGGTGCGACGGTCGTCATGGTTCCGCGATTCGATCCAAAACGTGTCCTTCAGACGATTGTGGAACAAAAGGTCAACGTGGTCGCAGGCGTTCCGACCATGCTGATCCATCTGGCACGGATGCAGGCGAAACTGGGTCTGGACGTGAGCTGCGTGGATCAGTTTATTTCGGGCGGCTCCTCGCTTTCACTCGCGGCCTACAATGACCTCCATGCGGCTTTTCCGGACAGCATGATCCTGGAAGGCTACGGTCTTTCCGAGACGAGTCCGCTAGCTACGGCCGTGATTCCCGCCATGGGGCCTCATCCCGGCTCGATCGGCAAAGAAATCGCTGGCGTTCAGGTCCGAATCATGCGTCCCGACCACACTTTCGCGAAACCGGGAGAAATCGGCGAAATCGTCATACGTGGGCATAACGTGATGAAAGGTTACCACAAAAACCAGCTCGCGACCGAAAAGGTTTTCGTGAATTCCTGGTTCCTTTCCGGCGATTTGGGTTATTGCGACGATGAAGGTTTCTTTTACCTCGTTGACCGTCTCAAAGACATCATCATCCGCGCCGGGATGAATATTTACCCTCGTGAAATTGAGGAAGTGCTTCAGGCGCACCCAGCCGTTCAAATGGCCGCGGTCGTAGGTATTCCGCACCCAATTCACGGTGAGGATGTCATTAGCTTCGTGACCATGAATGAAGGATTTGGCAACGTGGATGAGTTGATCCTGAGCAAGTACTGCCGTACCCGCTTGGCTGCATACAAATGCCCACAAAAGATTTTGATTCTGGAGGAATTGCCGAAAGGACCTACGGGAAAAATCCTGAAACGAGTATTGCGTGAGCAATATCTGAAGAATCTGGAAAGCCAGAAAAATCCGAATGAGTGAGAAAAATTTGAAAATCTGGCAAATTAGTCTTGCGCCCGCGATGGATTTCCGGTATAATCCTTTACAAAATCAAGAAAGGAAATTACTATGCACGAATTTCGAAAATGGCTCGTTTTGTTCCTGATGGCTTCATTTCTGGCTCCGGGAATCAGCGGCTGTAAGGCTTTCCACGGCAAGAACAAGAACGATGAAATCGGGAACCGGGCGCAGGTCATTCGCAAGAAAGATTCAGACCCTTCCACTATGTCTGGTTTTGTTGGCGGTGAACGTCCGACTTTCTGAATGAGTGTGGAGAGGAATTTACGTCATGAACACTCAGGCCACCGCACATCTTGAAACTGCAAGCATCGATTTGGCCCGCGCAAAACGCTGTGGCTTTCCGGAAGTCGTGTATGCTGAAGGCAAAGCGACGGAAACTGTCATTGCGATTTTGGAGGAGCAGCTCGCTGCAGGAATCGTGCCTTTTGCGACCCGTTTACGGGCGGACCAGATGGAGCCTCTGAAAGCACGTTTCCCGGAAGGGCTCCTGAACCCCATGGCCCGGACGTTTCGTTTCCCGACGAAAAAGACCAGAGCCAAGCGTGGAAAAGTCGCCATCGTGACCGCCGGGACCAGTGATTTGCCTGTCGCGGAAGAGGCGAAAGAAACACTCCTCTGGATGGGCGTGGAACCCGTGATGATCCATGACGTTGGAGTCGCCGGACCGCATCGGCTTCAGGAACGCCTCGGCGATTTTGAAGGCTGCGTCGCCGCCATCGTCATCGCGGGGATGGAGGGCGCTCTGCCGAGCGTCGTGGGCGGTTACGTCGATTTTCCCGTGATCGCGGTCCCGACGAGCGTTGGCTATGGTGCGAATTTTGGTGGTCTTTCGGCCTTGCTTGGAATGCTGAACAGCTGCGCTTCCAACGTCGCGGTCGTGAATATCGACGCGGGATTTAAAGGCGGCTACCTCGCCGGGATGATCGCGGGCCGAAAATAAAAAAAAGAAACGTAAAATCTTTCTGGTATATAATTAATTAACTGAAAAGTTCCTTCCGACCTCTTTCCCGACTCTGACCAAAGAAAGAGGCCGTTCCTTCCTCCCCGTTTTCAGGACTTTGCTCATGAAAAAATGGTTCCTTCTCGCAGCGTTGCTCGTCGCTTCCCCCCTTTGGGCCGCGTTCCCGACCGACGACGCGGTGGCGCTCTGGCATTTTAACGACTTGAACGACGCGAACGGCACGAACAGCGTGCTGGAAATCGGCGGCGGGGACGGAAAGGTCCAACTCAATGTTCCGCTTTCAGAGAATGAGGCGGCCGAATCAAAACTTCGCGGCGGGGACGGGAAAGTCGCCCGAATCCAGCGCGGCGGTTTTCTGAATGCGAATCAGGGCGCAAATGGCGAGCTGAACGTTGGAAAGAATCGGCTCTCGATCTACCTCCGGCTCCGCCTGAACCTTTCGGAGGGTGCCAACGACTGCCCGATTTTCGCGAAGCGCGGCGCAAAATGCGCGTACAATATTTTTGCCTACCGTGACTTTTTCGGGGTGGAGGTCAACACGACGAGGAACCTGCAGATGCTCAGCGGCCGCGCGCCGTTTGCCGAAATGCGTGCCCCTGCGAACGCCCTGACCACTTGGCACGACATCGTGGTACGTGTGAACGAAGGGAAGCTGGAATTCTTCGTGGACGGCCGGTGCGTCGATGAAGATTTCATTCTTGGGGACCTATGGCAGAACGACGAGCCGGTCCTCATCGGAGCGCAAACGGGCGGCGGGAGTTCCCGGATCGACGCGCGGTTTGAGGGCGAGATCGATACGGCGGCGGTCTGGAACCGGACGCTCAGCGAGGCCGAGATACTTCAGCTTTCGGGCGGCCCGGAACGCGCAGATTCCCGGAGCCGCGTGGACCGGGGGAACGGCGAGAGCCCGCAGTACTGGACGCCGCCGAACGGGTACTTCGTCGGTGACACTTTCCCGTTCAGCCACGACGGAGTTTTTCACGCCGGCTACCTGCTTGACAAACGGCACCACGGCTCCAAAAACGGCTTCGGCGCGCACCAGTGGATGCAGATCACGTCCCGCGACCTGGTCCATTGGGAGCACCAGCCGTTCATCGTCCCGATCGAGTACCAGCAGGAAGGCTCGATCTGCACCGGTTCCGTCTTCTTCCATGACGGCAAATATTACGCTTTTTACGGAAACCGCTGGTCGAACGGCTTCAGCGAAAACGTGACCGAAATTCCGCAGGAGGGCCTGCTTTCCTGCTCTGTGAGCGACGACGGGATCCACTTCACGAAGACGCTCAAGCCGCTCTTCCCGACGCCTGAAGGCTACGGCCACGGGACGCGCGACCCGGTCGTTTTCCAGGATCCACAGACCAAAGAATTTCACCTTTACGCCACGGACTCGTACCAGGGCCGCGGGTGCTGGCTCCACGCGAAGTCAAAAGACCTGAAAAACTGGGAAATTCTCGACCCGGTGTACACGGACCGCGCCGGTCAGCCCGAATGCCCGGACTGGTTCGAATGGGGCGGGACGTACTACGTGATCGCGGGGCACGGAAACGGTTTTTACCGCGTTTCTTCCTGCCCGGTCGGGCCGTGGGAGGTTCCGCAGTGGCAGAACATTTTGATGCCGGGCGCGACGAAAGTCCCCAAAACGGCGGCGTGGAAAGACGGCCGGCGCCTCATCACCGGCTGGGTCGGGCTGGGCGGCTGGGCCGGTACGCTCGTTTTTCATGAATTGATCCGGCACAAAGATGGGCGTTTGGGGGAGAAATTCGTCCCGGAAATGATCCCGGCCACAGAAAACCCGGTCGTGGCCGAAACGGACGTGAAAGACGCTCAGAAAACGTGGGCAGAACTTCCCGGAAACGCGAGAATTCAGGCAGAATTGACGTTTGACCCGGCCCGCTGCGACGCCCTGCCCAAGTGCAAATTTCTGCTCGCGAATGACCTGGAACTCGCGATTTCACCAGTCCAGCGGGCGGCTGCAATCGGCGGGATCCGTCTGGAGCAGATCGATTTCACCCGGGGGACCGTGACGCTGGACGTGATTTTCAAGGACGAAATTCTGGACGTTTGCGTGAACGGCGAGAAAACCGCCACTTTTCGCGTTCCAAAGGAAGAAGCCCGCACGATTTCGTTCACGAATGAGTTCGGCTCGATGCCGCTGAAATCGTTCACCGTCAGCCCGTTGAAGTGAACGAAGTAAAAGATGGACCCGGGAGGCTTTTCGGGATCAAGGGAATCGCCTCCCGCCCCAATCACGAAGTGATTCCCTTCGTGAGCGTCATGAACGCGGTTTCCAGGTTGATCTCGTCCTCGTGGAGGGCGAGGAAACGGATCCCCGCGGAAGCGAGAAGGGCCGGGATCTCCGAGTAGTCCTCCACCCCTTCTTTGAGCTGGACCGCAAAGTGCGTCGCGTCGGAAACCTCGGCTTTTTCCACGATTTCCAGACTTTCCACCAGACGCGCTGCATGCTCGGCCGGATTTTTTCGGAATTCTTCTTTCGGCTGATTTTCCGCCATGGTCAGGTGAAGGCGCCCCGCCTGACGCACCTGACGCAGAACCTCCTCCACGTTCGCGTTCACGAGGAGTTTTCCGCGTTCAATGATCCCGATTTTGTTGCAAACGTCCGCAAGTTCCGGCAAAATGTGGCTTGAAACCATGATGGTTTTTCCCATTTTGCTCAGTTCTTTTAGCAGCGTCCGGATCTCAATTCTGGCGCGTGGGTCCAGACCGCTGGCGGGCTCATCGAGCAGCAAAACCTGAGGGTCATGAAGCAGAACGCGGGCCAGGCCGAGACGCTGGGTCATACCGCGCGAAAGACTCGTGACCAGCGCGTTTCGCTTGTAGCCCAGATCGACCAGGTCGAGCATTTCTTCGCAGCGCTTCCGGCGGGCTTCCCCCCGGATCCGGTACGCCGCCGCGAAAAATTCCAGGTACTCGATCACCTGCATATCCTCGTAAACACCGAAGAAGTCGGGCATATAGCCGATCACCCGCCGTAATTCGGCCGCGTGTGTATATATTGAGTAGCCACAAACCGTCGCTTCGCCCCAGCTCGGCTCCAGGAGCGTCGTGAGGATCTTCATCGTGGTGGTTTTTCCCGCGCCGTTCGGGCCGATGAAGCCGAAAACGTCACGTTCGCCGAGTGAAATGTCCAGCGAATCAATGGCGTGAAGAGAGCCGTAAACTTTAGTCAGGTCGTGAGTTTGAATCATAATAAACGAAAAACAAAAATGAATGGTACAGGGGTTTTATTTCATCAATCGACATTAATATAGGCCCTGATTACATTGACCCGTTTGTCGCGTGGGTCTTTCAGTTCTTTGCCGGGAATCTGAAAACTTGTGAAAAGCGGAGCCGGAGAGGAATCGGTAAATCCCAGCAAGATTGCCGTACGCGAGTTCAGCAGTTCTGAAGCGTCGAGGTTTTTCAGGTACGAATCGTTCAAAGTCGTGTAGGAACGACCTCCGGCTTTTTCGTAGAAAAGAAGCGTCCTCAAAATGTACCGCAAATCGTGCGAGTTGGGAACGTAAGGACGATTTACACGGCGGACACCTACACTGTTCTTGATGGAGTGGTCTTCAATATAATCCGCATCAACCAGAAGGATCGAGGTCGCGAAATAAGGCGTGGAATCGTCGATCGTAAACGTTTCGCCAGGCGCAAGTTTGCCGATTTCATACGCCCATCCTCCGTAAAAAACGATACAATGCTCCAGCGGAACGGAGAGCGGATTGCGGATCTCACCCTGCACACGGGAACGATTTACATCGTGGAAGGTCCCGAAAACGAACCTGGCGTCATGCCTGAGCCAAAACCTTTGACTTGCACAGAAACTTTTCGTCGAACGTGCAAAAAATGGGACTTTTTTCAACCCCCCATCAATTTCCGAGTAGCTGGAATCGGTTCCTTCCTTTAAACTGGAATCGGAGTTGGAACCTGAAACCGCAGTAAGGAGTTGAGAGTCCATCCCACCAAGATACGTGCCGGGAAGTCCGAACCAATGGACCTGAGAGGTTGGAGCGTTTTCATCCGAAAGTAAATCATTCTGAATCAGTTCCAAATTTAAATCGAGGTTTGAAACTACGGGTGACCATACGTTTCCCCAGAGTGATTGTCGCACGGCCCCTGTTTCCTGTACGTAATCTACGACTTGAACCTGATTCAGCCGTACATCACTGTCCGTTTGGGCCAATGCCCACAGGAAAAGCGCTCCGCCTGCCGAGGCCGCGAGGAAAAGCCCCCACGAGGCCGCTTCACCTCTGTGCGGGAGTTTTTTGCACAGGAACCAGCACCCCGGCCCGATGATTCCAAGATAAATCAGGAAAAAAAACGTCAAAAGCGCGAAGGAAACCGGTTTCACTCCTTCGAAATCGTCGAGAGCGCTGCGCAGCTGGCCTGAAATGTCATCGTAACCGAGAGCCATCCCACGGATTTTTTTATCGTTGAAATCTTTTGATCGTTCTGTAAAACCCAGGAGGGAAGCCAACAGGTTACCTCGTCCTTCCCATTTCGCCAAAGCTGGATGATCCAGATCAAGAGCAAGCCAGTGAACAGTTCCGAGTTCCATATTTTGACGTAAAACCAGTGGAAGATCAAACTGTTTCGCCCGTACGTCGAGAGAATCAGGAAAGTCTGTAAACTTAGAAACTGGAATGCGATATTTTTCGGAAACCCCCAAGAGAGTGATCGGAATTGGCGACTGGGCGAATATCTCCAGGGCAGCAGTTTCCCGAACCGGAAGAACTTTTTCCAGTTTTCCGGGTTGAAATGCTTTCCACTGTGGGTGCTCCGCCCATTTCTGCGCGTTTTTACCGATACTCAGGACGGCAATTCCACCAAGCCGTACCCACGAATCCAAAACCGCGGTTTGCTCCTTTGACCAAGAGTTTAAAACGGATTCGTCGTCGGTAGTGACGACCAAAACGTCCACGAGTTCCCAAAGGGCAATGTTTTGTGGAAGCTCGGCGGCAGAAGCGAGACGTACCACTTTCGGTTTTCGGTCAGCCGGACAAGGCATTTGGGCTACACACGCTTCCAACCCCGCATCTGTCGGCCCTACGACAAGAAAAATGTCTCTCGTTTCGGTTAGTGCCCCTTCCACCAAACCTTCCGATTCGTGCACGAGTTTCATTTCCCCTTGGGTATCAGATTCCTCGAAGATTTTTAGCCTGTACTCTCCCCGGGAGTGGCCGAATCTGGCAGGAAGCTCAACTACAGCGGGAAGGTTGACCGAGAAAGAAAGATCGGAACGTACAGGAATTCCGTCCGAATCCGGGATTTCCAGCTCAATACGGCCTTGAAACGGCTCGGAATCACCGGGGGAAGGATTCAGATGAATACGAAATGGAATTTGACGCCCGGGTTTCCAGACTCCCACATCCAAAGATTTTCCAGACGAGGAACCATCCAATGCCGGGATCCCAACCGAAACGCCGACGTTCTGCCCGTCCAGCGCACCAAGTACGTGCTGTGCGGGAAGGAAGAAAAACGCCAAAAGGGCGAAAATGAAGGAAAAGCGGTGGAAAAAACGCATAAATGGCTCCCTGGAAAACACAAGAGTCGAAAATGAAATAAAAGGGGGCCTTATGGCTTCTCCGAGTCGGGACACTCGCAGACATATTTCCCGCAGCCTGGGCAGCCGTCGCCGTACTTCGCGCGAACCGCCTGGGTCAGATCGATCCCCTTCACATTTGCGATGGTCGTGAGCCAGGCCAGAACGTCGGCGAACTCCAGCGCCAATTCCTCTTTCGATCCTTCGCGTAAAGCCGAGGCTAATTCGCCGACTTCTTCCATAAGCCAGAGAAAAGTTGCCTCAGCACCGCGGGCTGCGTCTTTTTCGTAGTACATTTTCCTGATAAGTTCCTGAAAATCTTTGATCGAAATGAGTTTTTCACTGGTATCCACTGATTGAGTCATTTGTTTGTCTCCTTGAAATAAGGTAAAATCAATCTATTAATTATAAAAGAAAACCAAATTTTGTCAATTCTCTGCATTAAGGAAAACCCGGGATTTATGCCATTTTCACGATTTTTTCAAGAAACTGGCGATTTAATTGAAGAAACATGGGAAATTTCTAACATTTGGAGGGATTTTTATGATTAAAACTTTTAAAACAGCCGAAACGATTAAAAAGACGAGTTTTTCATCCTGTAAATAGGTGTAAGAACCATGAAAAAGAACCAATCCTTAATCGCCCGGATTATTTATTTACTTTTGACCGCAGCCATTTTGTGTGGTTTTTGTGCTCTTTTCCTTGGAGTCGGCCACACTTTTAACTGTTTTTCGCCCAATGGATCCAGTCAGGAAAAAGAATCCCGGACCCCTCTGAATGCCGATCCTTTTTTGCAAACGGCTCAGTTTTCGGACGAAGAGGTTTCGCAAACCATTGCGCTTTACGAGTCGGGATTAACGGGAGTTTCAGCTCGTTTTGGAAATAGTGTACTTGTTCAGGATGCCTCGGCATCACTGGAGGATTCATTCGATTCTCAACAGTCCATTTTTTCAACCGCTCCAGTCATACTGGGAATGCAAGTCGGAGATCAAGGTGGTACTTCGGAATTGGTGCTTCCACCCAAAAGTCCCAATCCTCTTGAAGCCGATATTTGGAAAATTGAAACTTCGTGGGCTTCCCATACGCATCCTACGGGTGATCAGCTTCGGAAGGTCCTCTTTTTCCGCAAAAATGGAAATCAATGGGAAAAATCCGATGTTAAGACTTTTCTGGAGACGCAGGGAAGTACTCAGCCGGTGATTTTTTACGTTCACGGAAATCGAACGGAAATAAATACCGCGATGGTTCAAGGGATGATGGTACTGAGAAATTTCAGGAGCAGTGTTCCTGCCAGGCTCGTGGTTTGGAACTGGGACGCTGAACGTATTTCAGCGCGGCCCCGTATTGAGTACTCGACCAAAGCAAATTATGCAGATTTTCAAGGCTTTTATATTGCGAACATCCTGGGCCAAATGAACGAAAATGCCCCAGTTTTGCTCGTGGGACACAGTTTCGGGACACGAGCGGTTTTAAGTGCCTTGCATCTGTTAGGGAAAGGTCGTGTCGGGAATCAGACACTCGAATCCGCTTTCCCTGTTGAACCGCAGGAAATTACGCTTGATTTGAAGAAGAAACTGGGAGCCCAGACAAAAGAAAAAGTGAAAAAACTTCCGAGGCTGAACGCCCTGCTCGTCGCCGCTGCGATTTCATGCAACGCAATGGTCCCTGGCGCAATTTATGACCATGCACTTGATACGGTTTCAGAAATGTACGTCACCCAGAATGGAGCGGACCCGGCCCTGAAATTTTACCCTCTGATGAATGGTCCACGTTTCCGGTTACCGGAAGCCATGGGTTACGTTGGCCCCGTTTTGAACAAAGTCCAAAAGGAAGAGAAGGAAAAAGTTCAAGTGATTCGACTGGAATACCCGACACACCAATTCCTCGAGTACATTTCAATGCAGTGCGTACAGAACGGTTTGCAGTTTGAATGATCCCTGAGAGAAATATTTGATGGGAGTAAATGGGAGGTGACGGGCAAATGAAAGAAACGGGTTGAACCGTTCATCCATTCGCCCGTTTCTCCCTTTTTATGCCCTCTATAATTCATAATTCATCATTCATAATTCATAATTAGCGCTTTGCGTTTTCCATTTCCCACGCGGCCACGAGGTAAAAGATCCCGCTCGTCGCGACCCGGTCCGGGTTCAGACGTAGAATGGCTCGGCGCAGCAATTCATGGCTCTGGGCCGGAAATTCCCGGGTCGGGCAAAGCAGCTGGGTCATGGCGGCCTCACCGGTCTGCCTCGGATTGTACCAGATTTTCCGGCACGGCGTGGCCCACGGGATCCCGCCCCCTTCGACGCGCCAGTCTTTGAAAAGGAATTCCATCTCAAGCCCCTTGGAATCATTTTCGGCCCACTGAAGCCGTTTTGCGGCCACGTCGAAAAGGATTTCCATCGTTTGCTCCATCTTCTGACGCAAAACCGGGTCAGTCTCCAGAAGCCGCAGTAGCTCGAGCGACGCCTGCGCCTGAAGCATGGCCCAGCCCGCCACGCTCTGAAGGGCCTCGGTGTTAAGCGACTGCTCAACGGCCGGCGCGATGTACTTCCGGTACTCGGTGTAGTACGTTTCCGACTTCTGTTTCAGCTCCGCGTTCGAACTCCTCCGGCAAACGTCCCACGCCGCGGCGTAGATCATCGGCAGACGCGCCGCCTCGTGCGGGTCCACGTCCCACATTCGGGCGATCCCGCGCGAGTTTGGCTTTCCGTCTAGGTTCAGAGAGTCGTAACGATTGGCCGGTGTGACGTTCCGGATCATTCGGTCGGCGATGAGACTCAGAACGGCGGCGATCTCCTCAAGCTCTTTTTCATCGCACAGTTCCGAGACCGAGTAGTGCCACAGACCGTGCACCGCGTGCGTGTACTGGTCGCGTGAAGTGCCTGGATAGACGGATCTCCCGTCCGCCGGGCAGACCGCACGGGCGACGAAACCCGGATCAGAGTGAACAATTGTGCAGAGTTTGACTCCAAGCAGAATCTCGTGGGCGCACCGCTTCATTTCTGCCTTTTCCTTAGCGGTTTCAGCCGTTTTCGCGCGGGCAAGAATACCCTCCATCCACGTGCCGGCAAAAATCATTCCGTCTTCCATCCCCGTATCGTAGCCAAACTCGTTCGGAACGTTTTTCTGAATTTCTTCTGGCGTGGGAAGATGCTTCTGCCACTGCCCCGGCTCCCAGCTCGTCAGGTAGTCGTAGAAAGTGTGCGTCTGGGGCACGAAAAACCGCTCCCAGGAAACGTCCCAGAGCGCCCGTTCCACCGCTTCAGCTTGAACGTCCGCCTCATCCTCCGCAAAGAGAGAGACCGCGAAGAAATTTACAAGCAAAACGGTCAAAAAGAAAGGAATTTTCGTCTTCATGGCAGAAAGAGGAAGGAATATTGAGGAGTTCGGAGTGAAGTTGGAAGGCGGTAATGGAGGCCGGAGGCCGGAATTACGCGCCTTTTCAAGGTTGAAATCTTCCTGGAGCCAACGTTACGCGCCAGCGCAACTCCTAACTCCTCACTCCTAACTCCTAACTAATTTAGTGCGTCATATCGTGCGTTCCGTCCGGGCGCAGCTGGTCCACCGTCGTTTTGAAATCCGGTTTCACGATTTCTTCCATTTTTTCGTGTTTGGTCGCCTCAAGGTCTTCTTCACTTGGCTCACCCACATAAACCAGAACCTTGGCTGGGCATTTCTCGATCACGGCCTGGACATCACCCGCACCGTAGTGGTCATAATCGATCGTGGGGAGGTTCGTTCCCATGTGGAACATTTCGGCATCCCTTCGCTGGCAGCCACCGCAGCCAAGGCAGCCGATCTGGCAGACGGCTTTAACGTCCGGCCCTTTTTCACGATTGGAACACGAGACGGCCAGAATTCGGGATTTTTTGAACGGAATGATCGAAATGATGTGGCGCGGGCAGACCGATTCGCAGGCGCGGCAGCCAACACAGTTATGATACTTTACGCTGGCAAGACCGTCTTCGACATGGATCGCGTCATGGGTACAGGCGCGTGAACAGTCACCAAAACCAAGGCATCCGTAAGTACAGGCCTGGATCCCGGAAACCAGATTGGCTGCGGCACAGGTCGGTTCGCCCGTATAGTCCTGCACTCCGACACGTACAAAACGATTTGCGCTGCAATGAACCACTGCCTTGTAGGGAAACGTTTCACCGGCATCGCAGCCCAAAATTTGAGCTATTTCCTGATTCGACTCTTTATTACATTGGGTACAGGCTCCGGGCTGAGCCTCGCCCTTGGCCAGTTTCTCGGCGTACTCGCTGCAGCCGGCAAAACCGCAGGCGCCACAGTTTGCGCCGGGCAAAACATCTAAAAGCCGGGTAACCTTGGGATCGACTTCCACCCGAAACGCTACATTGGCCCAACCGAGGATCCAACCCAAAACACCGGCAAGAACCAGCATAATACCAACGGCTGTAAGAATCGAAATAACGGTAATGGACATGATTTCCCTTTTAAATAGTTAGGAGTGAGGAGTTAGGAGTGAGGAGTTAGGAGTGAAATGGAAGGCGGTAATGGAGGCCGGAGGCCGGAATTACGCGTCTTTTCGAGGGTTGAAGTCTTTCTGTAAACCGCGTTACGCGAAGCGAAACTCTTCACTCCTAACTCCTAACTGAATTCAGATTTCCAATTTCCACGGAGCTCTGTACTCGTAGCTCAGCAGTTCGTTGGCCGCGTCGCAGTTCGTGAATCGTTCATTTTCGGAATCCCATTCCAGACGCTGCTTGACGGCGTAGGAAATATTCGCGAGGTGGCACATTGCGGTGGAGCGATGCCCGATTTCCACATCGGCGGTCGGAAGTTCCCGGCTCCGAATGCAGTTCAGGAAGTTCAGCGCGTGCAGACGTTCCGTTTCCAGCAGCGGTGTGCCGGGGAATTCCAGAGCCTCTTTCATGCGCGGACCCGGTTCGGCGAACTGGCCTCCACGTTCCGGGTAAACCTTCACGCCACGATCCGAAATGTAGAGCGTGCCGTTCGTTCCGCGGAATTCCACCTCGCCGATCTGGCGGTAGTTCGCGTCCGTGGCGCACATCGGGTTCCCGCACGCCTCGCCCTGAGTGAACGTCATGAGCCGGCCGGACTTGAACTGGAACACGCAGAGCATCGTGTCCGGGATCGTCCGGTCGTCGTCCACGGCAAAATTTCCGCCCATCGCGCAGACGCTCTCCGGCCATTCCTCGTGCAGAAGCATCCGCATGGCGTCGAAGTAGTGCACACCCCAGTTTCCCGCCTGCGACGAGTAGCCGAGCCACCAGCGGAATTTGTACGGTGCGATGTTTTCCTGGTACTCCTGCGCCGGGCGCGGGCCGACCCAAAGATCCCAGTCGAGATTTTCCGGCGGCGCACACGGTTTGCAGCGGCCGATCCCGTTCGGCATCATGTTACTCATGCGCCAGCTGCGGGAAAGCGTCACTTTGCCGATCATCTCCTCGATGTGGCGGTTCATCATATCGACGTAATGCGGCGCACTGCGGCGGTGCGTTCCGACCTGAACGACCCGTTCGTACTTCCGGGCGGCCTGGACCATGACGCGGCCCTCGTGGATCGTCGTGCTCATCGGCTTTTCGACGTAAACGTCTTTGCCCGCTTTGCAGGCCTCGACGGTCTGAATGGCGTGCCAGTGGTCGGGCGTGGCGAGAACCACCGCGTCAATATCGGACCGGCTCAGCAGGTCGCGGAAATCTTTCACCGCCACGGGCTTTTTGCCGTGCGCGTCATGCACTTTTTCAAGCGTCAGCGCGTCAATGTCGCACAGGCCGGCGACTTCCATTTCGGTCGGATTCGCCTCAAACGCGGTGAGAAGCTGGCCGCCGCGGTTGGCGATTCCGATGTGGCCCGTACGAA
>JAFTCU010000169.1 GCA_017454585.1 Thermoguttaceae bacterium
ATCATCCCGCGCCCGGCCGCCGGCCTGATGGACGCTTTCATCAACTGAGAAAAAAGGCGTTGTACCCATGAAAGTTTTGGTCGCAAACATCGGCTCGACGAGTTTCAAGTATCGCCTCTATGAAATGGACGGTGAGATCCAGCTCGCCAAAGGCCGCATCGAACGAATCGGCGAAGCCTCCAGCCCCGTTGAGGTAGAGGTGAACGGCCAGAAATTCGCGAAGGAACTCCCTGTTCCGAATCACGGCGAAGCGGTTCGTCAGTGCCTCCTGCAGCTCACCTCCCCGGAGGTCGGCTGCCTGAAAGACCCCTCGGAAGTCTCAGCGATCGGTTTCAAAGCGGTCCATGGCGGCCGCGTGACCGGCGTGCAGATCGTCACCGACGAGGTCCTCGAAGCGATGCAGGAAATGGTCGATATTGCGCCGGCGCACAACCCGCCGTACATCGCCGCGATGAAGCAGCTCCGCGAGATCCTCCCGGAAGTTCCGCTCGTCGCCGCTTTTGAAACGGGTTTCCACGCGGATATTCCCGAGGCGAATCGGACCTACGCCGTCCCTGACGAGTGGATCGAAAAGTACCAGATCCGCCGTTTCGGATTTCACGGCGCGAGCCATCGTTACATTTCCGTCCGGACGGCTGAGCTTCTCGGTCGGGACGATCTGCGGATCATCTCGTGCCACCTCGGCGGCTCCAGCTCGATCTGCGCGATCAAAGACGGAAAAAGCCGCGCCTCCAGCATGGGCGGCAGTCCGCAGGGGGGCCTTCCCCAGAACAATCGCGTGGGCGATTTCGACCCGTACCTGCTCCCGCACCTGATGAAACGCACCGGGAAGTCGTGTGAAGAAATTCTCGCGATCCTCGGCAAACAGGGCGGTCTGCTCGGAATGAGCGGCGGCGTGGGAACCGATATGCGGGACATTCTGGCGGCGGTCGAGGCTGGGAACCCGAAAGCAAAACGCGCGCTGGACGTTTACGTTTACGACATTCGCCGCTACCTGGGCGCCTACCTGGTCGAACTGGGCGGGGCCGACGTGATCGTCTTCACGGGCGGGATCGGTGAAAACCAGTGGCGTGTGCGTGAGATGGTCTGCCGTGATCTTTCCGGGTTCGGGATCATTTTGGACCCTGCAAAGAACGAGGCCTGCCGCGCGGAGGAAATGTGTATCAGCGCCGACTCCAGCAAAGTCCAGGTCTGGGTCATCCCGACGAACGAAGAAATCATTGTGGCGCGGCAAACGGTCGCAGCAATTACAAAAAAAACGAATAATGAATAACGAATAACGAATAATGGGCGCTTCGCGTAATGTAAACTTCAGAATGAGTTCAAACCGCGCGTAATTCTGGCCTTCGGCCTCCATTACCGCCTTTCATTATTCATTATTCGTTCTTCATTATTCATTAGGAATCATCATGTTCATAGGAAAAATCGTAGGCTCAACCATCGCAACGCAAAAGCTGGACTCCCTACGCGGCTGGAAACTGCTCGTCGTGGAGGCGTACCGCGTGGATCCCGCTTCGAAAAATACGTTGCTCCCCACCGGCCGGACGCTCATCACGCTCGACACTTTGGGGGCTGGCGAGGGTGATTTCGTGTTGGTCTGTCAAGGGTCGAGTGCCCGAATGACGCCTGAAACGAAACCCATCCCAACCGATGCGGTTACGATTGGAATCGTGGACACGGTAAACATGAGCGGAAAAGTCGTTTTCCAGAGATAAAATACGGGGACGACGCTTCCAGCGTCGTTAAAAACTCCTTCCAGGTTAACGACGCTTCCAGGCGCCCCCGAACCAGAAAGAACTAAAATGAACATCAACGAAAATACCATCAGCAAAATCGTCGCCGAAGTGGTTCAGCAGCTTGGCGGAACAGCCAATCCTCCGGCTCCTACCCGTTCCTACGTCGGACGTTTCGGTCAGTTCACTGATTTGGAAGACGCGGTCCAGGCCGCTCGTGAGGCTTACGAGCAGCTCGAGAAGAAAACCATTGCCGAGCGCCGCCTCGCGATCGACGCCATCCGGAACGTTTCCAACCAGAACGCCGTCGAGCTGGGCACTCTGGAAATGCAGGAAACGAAAATCGGCCGTCTTGACCACAAAATCGAGAAGCAGGCGGGCGTTGGCCGCGTGACCCCCGGCATCGAATTTCTCAAGAGCGAATGCTGGAGCGGTGATTACGGGCTGACGGTCATTGAGCACGCCCCGTACGGCGTCATTGCGGCAGTTTCCCCGGTCACGCACTCGCTGCCGACGATCACGTGCAACGCGATCAACATGATCTCCGCCGGCAACACGATCGTCTTCAGTCCTCACCCGGGCGGGAAGAAAATCGCGTCGCTGGG
>JAFTCU010000170.1 GCA_017454585.1 Thermoguttaceae bacterium
AGCAGTGCATCGAAAGCACGCCCTGCTTCGGCATGAGGTAGTTCATGATCGTGAAGATGCCCTTTTTCATCTCGCCGGCGTACTGGGTGCCGAGGATGACGAACTCGTGCGCGCCGAAGTTCAGCGTCACGCTGGTCTGGCTCGTGTGAGTGCCGTTGCGGGGGTCGGCGGCGAAATTACCGGCGTTGAAGATCACGTAGTCCGGCTCGCCGAAGTCTTTCAGCTCGTCCGCGGTCGGCATGATCAGCATGTTCCGCATGAACAGGGCGTGGTATGCACGGGTGCAGATGACGCGGATCTTCACGCGGCATTCTTTGTCCCAGCCGGCAAAAGCGTCCACGACGTACAGACGCTCGCAGACGTTGAAATAGTCGATCGCACGGCAGCGGCTGCGGGCGAACGATTCTGCGTCGGTCTTCATATTGATGGGACCCCACCAAATGTCATTGATCGTTTCAGGATCTTCCACAATGCGTTTGTCTTTGGGGCTGCGTCCCGTTTTGGCGCCGGAATTCGTCATCAGGGCGCCGGTGCTGGAAATCAGCGCGTTGTCGTGGGCAAGAGCGTCCGCGTAGAGGACTGCCGGAACTGGATTACGAAGCACGTTCGTCTGGGTAATTCCATACTGTGAAAGATTCATGATTCAACTCTCCAATAAAAAATGAATGACTGTGGATTAACCACGCCTCTTACCGTCGATGGCCTACAGGCGCCATCTCTACCACCCGACAATGGCCGGGTCTGCGGTCCAAGAGTTTTATAATGTATGAGGTGAAGCCCTGTATGAAAAGGCACTCCGACCTTCAAAAGGTTGATTATGACAGATTTTCAGTTTTTTTGAAGGGGGACCGGCGCGGTTTTCCTGACATTTCCCCGTTTTTTTCTGGAAATAGTCAGCATTTTCCAGTTTTGCTTCACGAAACCCTTGACTTTTCACCCGTTTCCTTTTAAAATAAAGGGCAAATCGAAACCGCTTTCGGTAATTAAATATCGGTTCAGACGATGCTTTCTCGGCCCATTTTGAACATTTTTAAAAATCGCGCCGCCAGATTGCCTATTTTAATATTATTGTATAGATTTTCGTGAAATCATCCGGCTTTCCCATCACCGACCTGGTTCACTGGAACGCTTCCGGCGGAATTCCCGTCTGCTCTCTGGAGGAGGCGCGGGAGTACTGCCGTTCGCTCGCACGTAAGCATTACGAGAATTTCTCGGTCGCGACGTTTTTTCTCCCCAGGGCGCTGCGCCCGCACTTTTTCAGCCTGTACGCGTACTGCCGCTGGGCGGACGATTTGGGGGATGAAGTAGCGGAAAATTCTGAATCCCTGCGCCTTTTGGACGATTGGGAAGCGCAGCTCGCGGCCCTGTATTCGGGCGAAAAGCCTCGCCACCCGGTTTTCCAGGCGCTCGGCGAAACGGTCCGCGAGTTCGGTATCCCGCAGTCGGTTTTCTCGGACCTGCTCTCGGCTTTCCGGCAGGACCGAGCCGTTCACGAGTACGCGACCCGGGAGGACCTGCTCGACTACTGCCGCCGCTCGGCCAACCCGGTGGGGAGGCTCATTCTGTACCTTGCGCGGACAACCGATGAGGAGTCGTTCCGCCTTTCCGACTCGATCTGCACGGGCTTGCAGCTTGCGAATTTCTGGCAGGACGTCGAGCGGGACTGGCGTGAAAAAGGGCGCATTTACATCCCACGCGAGGACCGTCAACGGTTCCACTGCCCGGACGAAGTGTTTCACGTGAAACGCGCCTCCACGCCGGAATTCCAGGCGCTTCTGGCCGAGGAAGTCGATTGGGCGGAAGGATTTTTCGAGACGGGCAGCCCGTTGATCCAGCGGGTTCCCAAGGACTTCAGGATGGAGATCCGTCTGTTTCACGACGGGGGCAGGGCGGTACTGGACACGATCCGCCGACAGAAATATCGTGTCTGGGAGAAACGGCCGAAAGTTGGGAAAATAAAAAAACTGCGGCTCCTCATCCGGGCGCTATGGAACCGGTGAGGGCCGCTTTAGATGATACACACAAACGTTATCCCTGTATAATCTATTTACGTTTCCGCCAGTAAAACAGACCTGCGGTTCCGAACAGGAGCAGGGCCCACGTTGCCGGTTCCGGGATTGGATTTGCATGCAGCCAGATACGATCCGCGGACAAGGCATAATCGTACAGAGCCACATAATCGATTGCCCCGGCAAATTCACCGCCGCTGCCGATATTGCTGAATGTCAGTGGGATGAGTTCTTCATTACTGGTGCCGACCAGAGTGCCGTCCAGATAGAACAGCATATTTTCCCCGTCATTGACATAAGTGACATGATGCCACTCGTTCTGGGAAATGGGGGTATCGTAAGCGCTGCCATCCAGGGCCAAAAAATTATAGTCTTTAACCCCGAAATGGGTATATCCGGGAACCAGACCACTGTATTGCCCCAGGCGCAGGGAATAGTTCCCGCCAGTAAGCAAACTCAGCCACGACGTGATTCTTGCCGAATTGAGCAGGAATTCCGCCGTCCACGGGCCGACGATCGTTTCCGCGTTGGAAATCGTAACCTTGGACGCACTGCCGCTGAATTCCCCGATCGGATTCAAATCGTGGATCGATGACATATTGACGTTCTCTGACGTGCCGTCTTTGGGGTTGGAGCCGTAGTCCTTGACGATCTTGTTTTCCGGACCGTCGAACTTATACAGATGGACCGGTTTGTCGGTTTCGATGAAATGGTTCCGGGTCTCGTTTGCAATCGTGGCCGTTTCAAGCGCGTTACCTCCGAACGGAGCTTCCAGACGAATATTCGTGACCCGGTTGTTGGCATTGTTGAATGCGTAAGGACCGATCGATTTGATACCGCCGTCTGCGTCGATCGTGGCGATCGGGCACGTGTGTGTATGGGAATAGGTATAAGTTCCCTGTTCCGCCAGGCCAAACTCGGTTTTGAAAACATAATTGCCCGCGTTTTCGTCACGATGGACCGTCAGCTTCATCATGGTGTACTGATCCCCAGCCACCGGCGGAGTAAAGCCGATATTCTGGTTGGAACACGTTCCATACTGGCCCTCGATACGAAACGCCCCATTGGTGTAGCCCGGATGATACAACAAACGCATTTGGTTGTTGTTGATGTTGGTTCCATGATGATAGCCGCCCGCGCCAGTACCGGTCCAGTCGCAGGCATAATAGGCTTCGTAAACCAGATCGCCGGCAGTCAGGTCAAAACAGGACGCGGTGGAAAGAATGGAATTCGCGGTGATCTGGAACGACACAGCCTGACCAGAAGCCGCCGCCAGTTCAATGTAACCGTCATCACCCGTGCCGTAACGGAGGTTACTGCCGCCGCCGTCAAAATAAGCGAAATTGTAAAAGTACGGAGCCAGACTGGCCTTGGTATTGTCTTCCCGAAAAGAAGTCGCGGATTTGTGCCCGGCGGTAAAGTCATTGAAAAACTCAACCGTTGCGGCCGATGCGGACGAAGCAAAACCAAGCGTCGCCAGCCACACAAACATCCCGAGTGTAAAAATTCGGAGGGATTTACGTAACCCAAGTTGTGCCTTAATCATATTGGTCCTTTCAGGGAAATTGGAGCAAAATCCACGCCAAAGTTCCATATCGTGAAAAAAATATTCTTCTTTAACTGATTAAAGTATATGCGAACTTCCATGCTTTGCAAGTTTAAAAAAAGAAAAATTTAGAAAATCTTAAAAATTTTTAGACTCAGAGGTTTGGCCTTCCCCCCTGCTTGACAAAATCCGGGATTTCGTCATAATAAAAAAAATGTACCGCCGCCAGGCAAACGGCCCGGAAGCGGTTTGACCCCCGTGTTTGGCATTTTTCAGGAGATCATTTCATGTTTTCAGGAATCGTCGAGGCGATGGGCACCATCGCGAAAATCGAAATGGAAGCGAACGGCCCCGGCTGCCGGCTCGTCATTCGTGA
>JAFTCU010000171.1 GCA_017454585.1 Thermoguttaceae bacterium
AGATCCGACTGGTACCGGCTGCGGCGGACCAGGATACAAATTCAACGACGAGTTCCACCCGAACCTGCGTCACGACGGCCCGGGCGTCGTATCAATGGCAAACGCCGGCCCAAACACGAACGGTTCGCAGTTTTTCATCACGCACGTCGCCACGCCGTGGCTTGACGACCACCACTCCGTTTTCGGAAAGGTCATTGAAGGTCAGGACGTTGTGAACGCCATCCGCCAGGGCGACGTCATGGAAGAGGTTTTCATCACTGAAGAGTAAAATGAGGAACGAATAATGAATAACGAATAACGAATAATGAATTCTTGTGAACGAACCATTGGCCCTTTTCATTATTCGTTATTCGTTATTCATTATTCATTTAATTCAAAGGGCGCTTTATGCGTATCGTCATCATGGAAACCGGCTCGTTTGGCGTGCCGAGTGTACGGAAGCTTTATGAAAGCGGGCACGAAATCGTCGCGTTGGTGACCAAAGTCAAGCCGGAAATCAAACCCGGGCGTGAACCGATCCCAGACCCGGAAGTCGTACAGATCGCCGAGGCGTACGGAACGCCGATTTTGCGTTTTCCGAAGATCAAAGCCCCCGAGGCAGTCGCACAGCTCAAGGCGCTCAACGCGGACCTTTTTTTCATCTGTGACTACGGCCAGATACTTTCCCCGGAAGGAATTCAGGCGGCACGTCTGGGCGGGATCAACCTTCACGGATCGATCCTTCCCCGCTACAGGGGCGCAGCGCCGGTGCAGTGGACCGTCCTGAACGGCGACAAAATCGCTGGCGTGACGGTGATCCATCTCACGCCCGAGGTGGACGCAGGGCCCGTTTTTTCCGTCGTGAAAACCGAAATCGGGGACGACGAAACGGCCGACCATCTGGAAGCGCGTCTGGCGGAACTGGGCGCCCCGGCGGTCCTGGACGCGGTCGAGCGTCTTGCCCGTGACCCGGACCACATCGCTTCGGCCATCACGCAAGACCACGCTCTGACCTGCGGTGCGCCAAAGCTCAAGAAGTCGATGGGTGAGATCGACTGGTCGGCCTCCGCGGTGGAGATCCGAAACAAAGTCCGCGCTCTGGAGCCCTGGCCACGGACGTTCACGACGTGGCAGAAATCCCCGAAAAAACCGCCCATGCGGCTGATCCTCCTCCCGGTGCCGGAGATTCTTTCGATGGAAGTTCCGCCGGGAACGGAGCCGGGGACGGTTCTGGCCGTCGGCGAGATGCTGGCGGTCGCGACGGGGAACGGCGTGCTGGGCATTCGTCACCTTCAACCGGCCGGCAAGAAACCGCAGACTGTAGCGGAGTTCCTTCTCGGGAATGCGATCCAGCCCGGGTCGGTTTTGCGTTGATCATTAAACATTTAATCGAGACTCGAACAGTATCATGAAAAATTTGGCGGTTTTCGTTTCCGGTGGAGGGACTAACCTCCAGGCGATCATCGACGCCGTTCAGGACGGCAGACTTACGGGCGTGCAAATCGTTGCCGTGATCAGCAGCTCACGTAAGGCGTATGCCCTTGAACGGGCCGCGAATGCCGGGATCCCCTGCTTCTGCTTCGTGCCGAAGGAGTATGAAAACACGGAAACGTACACCGATGCGCTTCTCGAAAAGCTCGCGGAGCTCAAGGTCGATCTGATCGCACTGGCCGGCTGGCTGGTCGTGCTCGATCCGCGCATCGTGCAGGCGTACCAGTACCGGATCGTGAACGTCCACCCGTCGCTCATTCCGGCTTTCTTCGGAAAGGGGAATTACGGGATCCGCATTCACGAAAACGCCCTGAGCCGCGGCGTGAAGATCACCGGCGCGACGACCCACCTGATCGACGACGGCACGGATACGGGCCCGATCGTGATCCAGAAAGCCATTCCGGTCGAGGATGATGACACGCCCGAGACGCTGCAAAAGCGCGTGATGGAACAGTGTGAGCACGTCATTCTGCCTGAAACGATCCAGCTCATGGTGGAAGACCGTCTCATCGTGGAAGGCCACCGGGTAAGGATCCGGGAAAAATAAAAGGGGGGCCCAAAACGGCAAACCAGTTCCAAAGAGCAAATCTTACCCGCCTCAAACCCTGATTTAAACACGGATTTTCACGGATTGGAAGGATTTCCACGGATTTTTTTGTAGAAGGTTTCCATTCAAAAACGAAATCCTTTTAATCTTTTTAATCCGTGAAAATCCGTGTTTAAATAAAAGTGGGAAGTGGAAATGGTCTGGTGTTTAAAATGGATTGGTTTGCAAAACTCCCTTAAAATCTTTTTCAGGAACCAGAAACAATAAAAAACGCCGCCCGGTTTTTCGGACGGCGTTTTTGTGTTCTCGAGGTTGATCGTTTTCTCAGGCGGCCGCGGACGACCGCCCTTTCAATCACTCAATCAGAAGTTGAGGTAGAAACGAACGATCAGACCAGCGGCAACGACGGAGACCATCGACATCAGCTTAATGATGATGTTGAGGGACGGACCAGTCGTGTCTTTGAAGGGGTCGCCGACGGTGTCACCGACAACGGTCGCTTTGTGGACGTCAGACTTCTTGCCCATGCCTTCACCAAGAGCGCCGGTTTCGACGTACTTCTTCGCATTGTCCCACGCACCACCAGCGTTCGCCATATAAACAGCGACGCAGAAACCAGTGGTCAGAGCGCCGACCAACAGACCAATGACGCCCGTGACGCCGAGGAACAGACCAACGACGATCGGGAGGATCAGACCCAGCAGAGACGGAACGATCATTTCCTTCTGAGCGGCCTTCGTGGAAATGGCGACCGGTTTCTCATAGTCCGGTTCGTTCTTGTATTCCATGATGCCCGGGATCTCGCGGAACTGACGACGGACTTCTTCAACCATACCGTGAGCGGCACGGCCAACAGCCAGCATCGTGAGAGCGCCGAACACGAACACGGCCATGGCGCCCATGAAGATACCAACGAGGACTTTCGGGTTCAGCAGGTTGCAGGAGTAGAAGTTCATCCAGTCCATCATGTTAGCGGACTTGACGGTCGTCATATCGACGGCTTCACCTTCGTCGTAGGTCACGAAAGGAATGACTTCCGCAGCTTCTTTGGTGATGAGGGCAGGACCCTTTTTGCAGTCTATCGCTTTCCAGGCTTCATTGGATTCACCCCAAGTGTGCGCGGAACCTTTGTAAGTCATAGCGCCATCGTTCGGGTTGTTGACCTGGTTCGGCATCACAAGGTAGGATTCCGGGAAGTACTCGGACTTGCTGCCCGTCTTCGCGGCTTCCGTAGCCTCTTTACCTTCGTACTTAACGACGAAGTTCGGAGCGACTTTGTAGTAACCGGCTTCAGCGTCGGTGTTTTCCAACTGCATGACAGCCGTGGCGCCCCAACGCTCGAAACCAACGCGGACTTCTTCGACGTAAGCGGCCAGAAGAGCCAGAGCGGTCAGAGCGGCAGAACCAATGGCGAAACCTTTACCGGTCGCGGCCGTGGTGTTGCCAAGGGAGTCAAGAGCGTCGGTGCGTTCACGAACTTCCGGCGGAAGCTCGGACATTTCAGCGTTACCGCCAGCGTTGTCGGCGATCGGGCCGTAAGCGTCGGTGGCAAGCGTGACACCCAGCGTGGAGAGCATACCAACGGCAGCGATACCAACGCCGTAAAGACCAAGCGCGAAGAGTTTCACTTCAGCGAAGTTGAAGCCCGTGGCGAAACCGAACGCGAGGATCGTGGCAATACCAACGATGACGACCGGAGCCCACGTGGAGAACATACCTTCCGCAATACCAGCGATAATGACCGTGGCCGGACCGGTTTTGCCCTGGTCGGCAATCGCCTGGGTCGGTTTGTATTCGTAAGAGGTACGATATTCGGTCCACTTACCAATCAGCCAGCCGGCGACAAGACCGGTGATGACGGACAGACCGATCTGTTTCGCGGAACCTTCCATCATCTTGTTGGCGATGATGTAAGAAGCGATCGCGATGATGATCGACGGGAAGTTCACGCCTTTGCCCAGAGCTTTGAGCAGCGTGCCCTGGTCGGCTTTTTCGTCCGTGCGGACGAGGAAGATACCAAGGATGGAGAGGATGATGCCGACTGCCGCGATCAGGATCGGGAGGAAGAGGGCTTTCATCTGGATCTCAGCGCTTCCGCCCATAGCGGCGTAGGCGGCAACGCCCAGCGCGGCGGAAGAAAGGATCGAACCGCAATAGGATTCGTAAAGGTCTGCGCCCATACCAGCAACGTCACCGACGTTGTCACCGACGTTGTCAGCGATAGTGGCCGGGTTACGGCGGTCGTCTTCCGGAATACCGGCTTCGACTTTACCGACGAGGTCAGCGCCAACGTCAGCGGCTTTGGTGTAGATACCACCACCAACACGGGCGAACAGGGCCTGCGTGGAAGCGCCCATACCGAAGCAAAGCATCACGACCGTGATTTCAGCAAGGCTCATTTCCCAACCGAATTTCGGGAAGAACCAGTACAGAGCGCCGAACCAGAGGACGATGTCCAGAAGTCCAAGACCGACGACGGTCAGACCCATGACAGCGCCGGAACGGAAGGCGACCAGAAGACCCTGGTTCAGGGATTTCATCGCGCCAGCGGCGGTACGGGAAGAAGCCCACGTCGCGGTTTTCATGCCGCACCAGCCAGCCAGACCGGAGAAGAAACCACCGGTGAGGAAGGC
>JAFTCU010000172.1 GCA_017454585.1 Thermoguttaceae bacterium
AGCGATCAAAAAGAAGCTCCCCAGAAAGATGGATTTTCGCCTGAAATGCCGGATCCCCAACATTCCCAGCCAGGCGGTGGCGTTGGAGGTGTGGCCGCTGGGGAAGGAGTAACCGGTCGCTCCCGCTTTGGCCTCCGGAGGGGGAACAATGGCCGGATCCCGGATCCACGGACGGTAAACGCAGGCGATCATTTTGATCAGACTGTTCAAAACGCCGCACAGACCCACGGTCCAAAACGCATATTTGCCGTCCTCTTTTCGGAAACTCCAGTATATAAAACAGAGGATCGGCATCATATAAATATGCGAAACGTCCGTAACGAACTGGAAAAAATCGACCCAAGCCGCACCGTACGACTCACGTATTCTTTGCAAAAAAAGGAGGTAATCTATATCCATCGTCCGGACTCATTCGCCTGCGCGTGATTTCTGTTGATTTATTTCTTTTCACTTTCCCATTCTTCGAGAGCGTCGAGCACGGCCGCTTTGATGCACTCGTGAAACGCTTCGGCCAGACGCGCAGTTGCGGTGGCGGAACGGCTCAGCTCGTTCATGATCGCGTGGTCGAGGAACTTGCTCAGCGGTTCCGGCAGGTTCTTGATGCGATCAGCAACGGAAGCGCTCAAAGTGGTCGTGATTTGACGGCGTTTTGATTTATTTTTCATTTTAATCTCCATGAAATTTTAATTGAAAATACGTTTGGAATTTTTCGGTATTATACAGCAAAATTTTCTTTTGTCAATGGAAGGGCCTGTAAATTTGAGTAAAAAAACTCCCTTTTATGATTTTTGTCAAACTTCACAAAAAATACATTTCATCATTTTTTTCATTTTTTGAGGGGCGGTGGGTTGACGATTCTTTCCGTTATGATAAAATAGTTAAAAAAGGAACTGAATGAACTCAAAGATTCAATTCCTTAATGTGTTTTCAAAATCACCCAATCTTTCCATTTTGTTTTTTATTCAAGGAGAAATCATGAAAAAAATCGTCCTGACCCTGTGCGCCTGCTTCGCGCTGTGCGCTTCCTGCTATGCCGCCGAGGCCCTTTTCGGTGACAAACTGGAAAAAGCCGACTACGACCCGGCCGTTTGGTCCCTCGATGAAAATGGTGTGCTTTCCGCCAAACGCGATGCCGCCATCTGGACCCAGGAAAAAATCGGCGACTGCAAAATCTCGTTCGAGTACAAAATGTCCCCGAAAGCCAACGCGGGCTTCCTGATCAAGTGCTCCGACAAAGGCAACTGGATCCCCAACACGATCGAGATCCAGCTCCTCGAGGATGCCGGCCAGACCCCGACCTACCACAACAACGCGGCCTTCTACGGCTATCAGGCCCCCGCGAAGAACGTCTCCAAGCCCGCCGGAGAGTGGAACAAAATGGAAGTCGAGTGCAAAGGCTCCGTCATTAAAGTCTGGCTCAACGGTGAATTCGTGAACGAAATGGACACGAAACAGTGGACGGACAAGAAAATCAGCCCGAACGGAACCGAGATCGAAGGCAAATTCCAGGGCAAAGCTCTGGCCGATGCCGATCTGGAAGGCTACATCGGCTTCCAGGGGCTGCACGGTCACACCTCGGTCTTCTAGCGTAACATCAAGATCTGCAAATAAACCTTTCGGTTTAGTTTGAGTATTCGAGAGCCTGGAGTTTGCCCTGGAACTTCAGGCTTCCGGTTTTTTATCCTGGAGGAAAAATCATGCGACCATTTCTTTTCATCGTTCTGACGGCGGTTTCGATCCTCTTTGCCCCGGCTTCTTTCGCGGAATATAAGCCCGGAGACGCGATCACGCCGCCGGACCATCCCAGCCTGAAAAACCCGGCGATGAAGTTCGCTTTGCTCAACAATCAGGGGAAATGCTTCGCTAAGGACCCGAGCGTCATCCGGTTCCGGGGGAAGTACTTGATGTATTTTTCGTTTTTCCCGAACGCTCCCGAAAAGAAAAGCCACTACTTCATCGGCATCGCGGAGAGCGACGATCTGACCCACTGGACGGCCGTCGGGGCGGTCATGCCGTTCGTGGAGGAGGGGCAGAAAGAAATGGGCGCCCCATGCGCGAAGGTCTGGGACGGAAAGGTCCATTTGTTCTATCAGTCGTGGAAGAAAGGGGAGCCGAACGAGATTTACTACGCGACGAGCGAAGATGGTTTGAATTTCAAAAGCGGGTTTCCCGGACCGATTTTCGTCCCAAAAGGGGACTGGAACAATGGGCGGGCGATCGACGCGGATTTCATCGAGTTCAAGGGGAAATGCTTCCTCTACGCCGCCACCCGGGACCCGGAAGGGAGGATCCAGAAGCAGGTGGTCGCCGTGGCGAAGGACCGCAGAAATCTCGGCCCGGACCAATGGGAGCAGTGGGATCAGCCGATCCTGGAGCCGGAACTGCCGTGGGAGACACGCTGCATTGAGGCCGCGTCCGTCTGCGAGCGGGACGGGAAACTTTTCATGTTCTACGCGGGCGGGTACAATAATCACCCGCAGCACATCGGGCTGGCGCAGTCCGACGACGGGATCCGCTGGACGCGCGTCTGGAACGTCCCGTTCATCACCAATGGCCCGGAAGGTCAATGGAATTCCAGCGAGTCTGGCCACCCCGGCGTCTTCATCGACCCGGAGACCGGCAGGACCTGGCTCTTTTTCCAGGGAAATGACGAAAACGGGAAGTCCTGGTTTTTGTCCCGCGTCGAGCTGGAATGGGTCGATGGTCTGCCGAGGGTGAAGTAGAGAGCGCTGTGAACGCGAGACTCAAGCCCGAAGAAAACGCCCTTTCTGAACGCCACGCCCGTTTCAGTTCCAGGCTTTTATTTAAACACGGATTTCCACGGATGAAAAGGATTTCCACGGATTTTTAAAGAAAAAAGAAAAAGGGTGAAAATCTTTCTTTAAAAATCCTTTTAATCCCTTAAATCCGTGGAAATCCGTGTTTAAATGGAGCTCAGCACCACCCCGCGCTCACTCTTTGGAAAAGGGTTTGAAGTCTTTTTTAATATTTAAAAAATCTGCTTAAATCCGCAATCATCCGCCAAATCTGCGCTCCTGAAATGGCTGGGGGTTCCAGCAGGCTGGACGTGAACTTTGAGCTGGTCCCATTACCGTGCCACGCGGACCATTTCCGTCGGGGGGATCACGATTTCCTGTTTCTTTTCGCCCGTGTGAAGCACACACGGAATTTTACGCGCCGCGTCCAGATTCAGGATGAAGACGCAGTCGTCGTAAACGGCCCACGAGATCGCGGCCTGATTTTCCGGCGTCGTCTCGACCCTCACGGAGCCGACGAACCGGCTCGCCGTCTCGCGCACTTTGGCCTCAAAAAGGGGCGAAAGTTTTTCCTGGCCGGGGTACTCCCACCCGAGGAAAAGCGAGACGTGCCCTTTGCCCGACTTCTGGCTGACCCAGACCGGCTGGCCGTCCTGCGTCTCGAGGATTTCCGGCTGGACCGCCCCCGGAATCGGCTGGAATTCCGCAAAATTCCCCTTTCGGCCGGTGATTTTCAGGTTCATCAGGCCCGAAAGGTCACCTCCCCGGATCAGGTCCGAAACGCCGTAATTGACTCCCTCGCAGTCCGTTCGGGTCGAAAGATGAGGGACCGCCAGAACCAGCTCACCGCCCGCTTCGACGTACCGCTGCAAAAGCCTGAAAATGCGGGGATCCATCGAGTTCCAGCCGCCATAGACGATCAGTTCGTACCGGCTCAGGTCCTCCAGCCGGGTCAGATCGTCGATCCCCACGACGTCCACCTGGCCGAACGGACTCCCGGCGAGCCAGTGGTTCGGGTACGGCTTCAGCACGTCCGCCGCCAACGGGCAGAAAATGCTCTGGAGCAGGGCGGACGATTTCTGCGCGTCGCCGTACCGCCACCGCGGGTCTTTGGCCGCGTTTTCATGCTGCGCCCAAACCGGGAAGGAAAGATTCAGCCCCACGTACGCGTCGCCGTTCCCCAGCGCCAGCGCGATGGGCGTTTTCGGCGAGCCGGTCCGTTTCGGGGTCTTTTGAACAATATCGTAAAACCGCTTCACCTCCGCGCGGTTACGTGACGGGATCTCGTGCTCGTACGGGAAATTACGCTTTCAGGACTCGGTCGTGTACTCCCCAGCCTGCGTCGATTGGTA
>JAFTCU010000173.1 GCA_017454585.1 Thermoguttaceae bacterium
ATGGAGTACACGTCGTCGTAGCTGTAATCGTTGGCCAGGCACGTGACCAGGACGGTCGAGTCGTTCAGGCACGTGGTGCGGAAACCCTCGCGGTGGTTCAGGCGGCACCCTTTCGTCAGGTCGTTGATGATGTGGCTGGCGGTGGACGCGCTGCCGCCGTTCCCGGCCGTGAAGATCATGTTCCCGTTTTCCTTCGTGGCGAGCAGGACCTCCGCGATTTTCTCCATCATCTCGAAGTCGGTCTTCATCAGAGCGTCGCAGACTTCCTGGGCGTAGGTTTTCGGGTCACTGGAAGCGCAGTAGCAGCCGCAGCTGCAGGAGGATTTGGCGGCCATGAGGGTTTTCTTTCGTTGGGGGGTTAAACTGGAAGTTTGAAAAGTTGGATCGTTTTCCTAAAGTATAATAGCAAAATAAAAAAAGTCAAGAACCTCCCAATGGGGAAATGCAGATTTGAGTGAAATTTTATGGGAACGACGCTTCCAGCATCGTTTCAAAATCTAAAATCTACGGGGACGACGCTTCCAGCGTCGTCTTTTAATTATAAATCTACGGGGACGACGCTTCCAGCGTCGTTAAAAAAACTGCCATAAATTATGACGACGCTGGAAGCGTCGTCCCCGTACTACTACAACCGGTTCACGTCCAGGTACACGAACTGACCGCCATTCTGTTCCGCGAGGCGCTTGAGCCAGTTCGTCATTTTGGGCTGCGGGCCGTTTCCGAACTGGATAGCGTTGATCTGTGTCCCCATCGAGTTTTTCCGAATCCACTCCAAATCAGCGGCATTGATCGTCGTTTCGTTTTCGTCGGCGTCCGTCAGGAAAAAAATCACATCTGGGTGGCGGCTCAGCGCCATTGTGAGCGCGGTCCTGTGGTCCGTTCCGCCCATTGCGGTGATGGAGCTGAGGAAACGCTCCGCCCCGATCAGGTTTTCTTTCGTCGCGAAGACCATTTTGTTCGTTTCGTACTGCAAAATATCCTCTTCCAGCCCGTTGTAAAAGATGATCTGGAACTGCTGGTTTGGTTTCAGCATTCGGAGACTCTTGCGCAGTTCCTGTTTCGCGGCCGCCATCGGGGTCGCAGTGGTTCCGGCGGGGTGAAAACTCATGCTCGCAGAGCGGTCAAAAACGAAAATGAAGCGGTTTCCCTTTCCTGAAGTTCCAAAACAGGAAACGGTTCCTTTTCCGAACCCCTCGAACGAGTCGCTTCCCACGCCAGTAACATCGCCCAGACCGTCAGTAACACGCTGAAGGCCGGAACTTCCGCTTCCCTCTGTGGGGGCCATTCCGGGAGCCAGAGCCGCGACGTCCGGCACGGATGGGGCTTCATTCGACGCGATCTCGGAGGAAAGGGCCGAAATCACTTCCGCCTCGGTCTTTTTGGAGGTGGAATCCTGCGATGCGGCGTCCTCACCCGAGCTGGAATCTTCATTCATCGCATCAGCCGCCGACTCGTAAAGCGTTTTTTCCTCTGTCTGGGTCCGAAACGCGATCCCCACATCCGCCGTTTCTTCCTCGGAAATGCCCTTCTGGACCGGAACAGCTTTCGAAATGGTAAATGTCAAAATCAGCAGAAGAATCACGTGGAACAGAATCGATATCCCCCACGAGGAGAAAACACTCCCACGTGAGTCGGCCGAATCTTGATTGGGATGCGATGGAGTTTCCATGGAAAATTCGCGAAAAAATTTTTTTTGTATTATCTAAAAAAATCCATAATACACCAAATCGGGACAAAAGTCAAGAGGGATTTGCTTAATTATTGGTGTATCATTTTGAAGCAGTGTATCATTTTGCAGCATCCAAAACGATACAAAATGATGCATCTCTCCCAGATTCCACAAAGTTACAGATGAGCATAAAAAAAACGAGCGGTCAGTTGGGGGCCTGACTGCTCGTCATAAATAGGCGGTTAGCAAGGGAAACGAGGGTCGATAAAAAAAGTAAAAAAGCCGACCCAAGTTCCAAAAGTGCCGCGGCCTTTGGGGGAAAGCCGGCAAACCACCTTAAAATTGAATAAAAAGCAACACACAAGAACGCGAAACCTTTTATTCGGCCAGAGTGGGGAAAGCTCTGGTCTAAAGGAAACTTTTTTCCATTTGGGGAAAGAACGGAAAAAAATTTCATAAACCCGTTTGGGGGTGACAAATAAATAAAATGCAATCTGCGTGTCATTCGAGAAAAATATTTTCGATTTTTTCACTTGACAAAATATCCTTTCCACATTATTATTAGGAAAATATGTATTAACACGTTCCATAAGTCCTGCAAAACGTTGTTTAATGAACCGTTTTTTCCTCCTGATTTTCCTGTTTTGCGTCAACCCGCTTTTCGCCCAGTTTTCCCAGGACGACGAGAGTGGAAACAAGGTCGATATTCCGGCCGGGCGCGAAGTTGTGGAAATCCGGAATCGGAGCGACGGCCGTGGCTTCTCCCGTCAGGTTGGCATCGTGGAATCGTTCAACCGGAACGGGCTTGAGTTGAAAACCGCCGACGGAATGACCACCATCGCCGCACATCTTGTGGCCCGGATCTACTACCAAAAATCCAACGAGCAGCGCCTCGGGGACCAGCATTTCCACCAGAAAAACTACCGTGACGCACTGGCCCACTACAAAAAGGCTCTTTCCGTCTCACTTCGACGCTGGATCGAGGTCGAACTCCTGGCCCAAATTATCCGCTGCGAATCCGCGCTCGGTTTTTATGCCCAGGCGATTCAGCATTTTACTGACCTGAACGAGCTGGAGCCGGATATGACCGATGAAACGTTCACGTGTATTCCGATGGTCTGGCAGGCGATCCCCGGCGACGGACGCGCGGAAGAAACCGCCTTCACGACCCTCAAAACCCACCGGAACATTCCACCCGTGGAAGTGATGTGTGCCAGCTTCCTCCTTTTCTCCCCGCAGGGAAAAGACCTTCCGCAAAAGCTGAAGACTTTGGCCGAAAACCGGGAAACACGCGTCGCGCTGCTTGCCGAGGCTCTGACCTGGCGGCTGAGTCTGATGGATGTGACCCCCGAAAAGGCCGCGGCTTGGCGCAGTCGGATCGAAGTGTTCCCGCCGGAACTTCGGGGAGGGCCGTGTTTCGTCGTGGGTCAGGCTTTTTTACGGCTGAAGGATTACGACTCGGCGGCGCTTGCGTTTCTGAAAACTGCCTGGGTTTATACCGAATCCCCAAGTTTAAGCCGGGAAGCGGCAAAACAGGCTCAAAAAGCCCTGGAACTGGCCGGGAGAGCTGACGAAGCGGAGAAGGTTTTAAGTAGTCAATAGTAGTCAATATAGAAAGAACCATGCTGGAAATCATCGCCTCAGGAGGCCTCGTAGGTCTCGTCATTTTCGTCCTTTCCGTCACGGCGGTCGCGTTCGCGGTCAAGTATTTTCTCGAATTGCGCCCGACGAAAATCGTGCCGGAAGAGCTTGCCGCGGAGCTTCGGGAACTGCTCGCCAACGGTCAGCTTCAAGCAGCGCTCGACCTTTGCAAATCGAAGTCGTGCCCGCTCTCCAGTGTGGTCAGCGCCGGTCTGCTTGAGAATGACGGCGACTGGAACGACATCGAAAAGACGCTCGAGGACGCCATCGCAGAACAGGCGGCCAAATACTTCCGGAAAATCGAGATCCTGTCGGTCATCGGAAACATCGCTCCGATGCTCGGGCTGCTCGGGACGGTGCTCGGGATGATCACGGCTTTCCAGCAAATTGCCGTGACACAGGGGTCCGCCCAAGGCCCCGAACTGGCCCGCGGGATCTACCAGGCGCTCGTCACGACGGTGGAGGGGCTGATCGTCGCGATCCCGTGCATCGGCGTGTTCGCGTTCTTCCGGAATCGGGTCGATCAGTTCATGGCCGAGATGACGTCCAAGGTCCAGTCGATCTTCCTCCCACTGAAGCGATACCGCCGCCGCGTGAGTAACGCCCTTGCCAAATCCGGGAAGGAAGCCGGGAAATGAAAGCTCCTCAAGCGCCGCACTCCGCCGCCGGGTTCAGCATGACGCCGATGATCGACGTGGTGTTTCTGTTGATCATTTTCTTTCTGGTGGCGAGTCATTTCACGAATCAGGAGAATGCCGTGGAGGTGGACCTTCCCAAGGCGGACGAGGCGAAAGACATCCCGCCCGAAGAGACGCCGCGTCTGACCGTGACGCTCCCGGACGAAACGCAGATCTTCATCGGGATGAAGCCGATCGCGGCCGCAGACCTCCCGGAAATTCTTGCCCGGGAAAAAGCCCAGCAGAAAGAGGGCTTCCAGCTGCGCATCCGGGCGGGCCGGAAAGTCCCTTACTCCATCGTGGAACCGATCCTGCTCCAGGCCGCCGAAGCGGGGATTTACGACGTGCAGTTCGCCGTGATGGAAGAAGGAATTTAATCAGGAATTGGAAATTCGTAATGCGTAATTAAAAAGCCTTCGGCTTTTGTCTGTCGTACCGCTCTTCTTTTTGGGGCGGTTTTGAATCTTATTCCGATTTTAACGCTAAAATTTTGTCTCAGGATTAAAAAAAAAGGATTTTCTGATGGAAATTTTCTCAAACCGGGAGAAAATATTAAAATGTAATGGTTTTGTGAATCATCAAAAAATTTAGAATCCCTTTTTCGTGTTGGACCCATGAATCATTTTAATCTCGCGCCCATTTTCAGCCTTTTGGTTTTGTGTTCCACGGTTTTCGCCCAGGTCGGGGAAACCATGAAGCAGGAAACTGTGCCTGAAAAGTACGTTTCCACCGTTCTGACCCCGCAGAACATTCGTATCCTGAAAATCGACTATCCGTGCGATGTCCACCCAACCGCTTCGGTAGAAGTGCGTATTTTGGATGATAAAACGGTCAAAGACCCGACAAAGACAACCCCTGTTTTCCTGCAGAGCCGATGGTTGAATCGGTATGATTTACGAAATATCCGCCTCAAGGACGCGATTGATGACTGCTACCTCGGCGATGAAGACGATATGCTTCTCAAGACGCTCCGATTCGGGGATCCGGAAGTTAAGATGAGTGTCCTGGGCTGGATCGGCGCGTTTGGAGTACGTGACACGGTAATACGGGTAAAAATGAAAAACACTCGAACGGGTGAAGATGAAACGACACTCGTTTTCCCGAATGCAAGCCGGACGATGGTCGGGAAAATGCCCACAAAAACCGACCCGTTCAGTACGTACGCCTTTGGTTTCGACCTCATCGGTGAAGAGTTTGAACTTCCCTGCAATATTATGGTCTGGGTCCTGCGCGGTGAAAAAGTCCTTTTGCAGGAAATCGTTCGTTGGGAGGGCAGAATGGAAAATCCCTACGAAAGACAGGGAGTTGTTATGCGGAGCGAAGCCAGTAAAAAACAAAAAGACGATTTCTTTGACGACAGCGGCGATGATGACGATGATGATGACGAGGAAGACGCTGACGAAGGAGATGATGATGACGACGAGGAAGACGCTGATGATGGCGGCGATGATGATGACGAGGAAGACGAGGAGGAATGATCCATGCGATTCATGCACCTCGGTGACATCGTGGGGAAACCTGCGCGCGATCTGATCCGTCAGCGTCTGAAAACCGTCCGTCAGGAACTGAATCTGGAGTTTGTCACGGCCAACGCCGAGAATTCAGCCGCGGGCTCGGGGATCAATCACGCAATTTATAACGAGCTGATCAACGCCGGGATCGATTGCATCACGATGGGCGATCACACGTTCAAGCGCAAGGAAGCGATCGCGGTCCTGGAATCCTGCCCACGGATCATTCGCCCGGGCAATTATCCGGCCGAGGCACCCGGAAAAGGTTTCGTCGTTTTCGAGATCGGCATGGGTGCGCGCGCCGCCGTCATAAACCTTCAGGGCCGGGTTTTCATGCAGCCGATCGACTGCCCGTTCCACGCGGCGGACAAAATTCTGCGCCAGCTCCCCAAAGACGTCAAAGTGATCCTGGTCGATTTCCACGCCGAGGCGACGAGCGACATGCAGATCATGGGCCGCTACCTGGACGGCCGCGTCACGGCAGTTTTGGGAACCCATACCCACGTCGTGACGGCGGATGAGCAGATTTATCCCGGTGGGACGGCGTTCCAGTGCGATGTCGGCATGTGCGGCGCGATGAAAAGCATCATCGGCCGGAAAATCGAGTGCGTGACCGAAGCGACCCTGACCGGCCGCCCCGTCGCGTACGATGTGGCGGACGAAGACGTTCGGCTCCACGGGACGATCGTGGACTTTAACCCCCTGACCGGCCGTGCGGAGGCGGTCGAACGCTGGGCGTGTTCGTGAAAGATTTTAAAGAAATTCCAAAATTTTCACACTTTTTTCCCCAAGGGTGACGTTCCCTTGCTCAATCCTCGATTTCACCCTGGCGGCCAGCCGAAGGGACGTCCGCCGAGGAGGTGGAAATGCAGGTGCGGGACCGTCTGGCATGCGTTCCGGCCGTTATTCGTCACGACGCGGAAACCGTCCGTGAGGCCCTCATCCTTCGCGATTTTCTGGATCACGAGGAAAATGTGCCCCACCAACATTTGGTCTTCTTCGGTCAGCGCATCGACGGCGGTGATCTCTTTCTTCGGGATCACCAGAATATGCGTGGGCGCCTGGGGCGAAATGTCACGAAACGCCAGGCACTGATCGTCTTCATACACGATGTCGGCCGGGATCTCGTGGTCAATGATTTTCTTGAAAATGGTCATGGGATCTTCCTTTGCCTGAAGTGAGTTGGATCGGGTTCAAACCCTTCACCCCCAATTTTATCCCATCTTTCCGAAAAATTCAAGGGGGCCGGATTCCAAAAAATTCATTTTGTGGTAAAATAAAGGCTTGAACTGTTCAAAGACGCACAGGAGACGCGGGCCGACCCGTGTTTCCCTTACTTTCAGAAAAGGAACCCAACATGAAATCCCAGTTTACAGACGAAGCCCTCGCCCAGATCCAGGCCTGCGGAGCCATTGCGGTCCTCGTGATCGATGATGCGGCTAATGCCGTCCCGACCGCCAAAGCCCTCATGGACGGAGGGATCAACGCAATCGAATTGACGCTCCGGACCCCCGCGGCTCTGGACGCTCTGGCGAATATCCGCCGCGAAATTCCCGAAATGCTCGCCGGCGTCGGCACGATTTTGACCCCGGAGCAGGTTCAGAAAGTCGCGGA
>JAFTCU010000015.1 GCA_017454585.1 Thermoguttaceae bacterium
ACCGGGTCTTTGGACTGGATCATGAGCATGATCTTGCGCGGACGTTCCAGATTCGCGACCAGTTCTTCCAGCGAGTGGCAGCCCACGATCGCCTTTCCTTTGGCGGAGTCGGAGTTTACGAAATCATCGACTTTCGAGGTGGTCCGGTTGAACACCGCGACGCTGAAGCCGTGATCCGCCATATTAAGTACAAGATTCTGGCCCATGACCGCCAGACCCATCAGACCGATAGAGCATTTTGCCATTTTGAAGGTTCCTTCTTGGACGTTAGGAATGGTTGAAAAATAAGTCAATCCTCTAATTATACGTGCGAGAAATCATTTGTCAAGAGGGGGGGAGGCGCTGCGGGGACGACGCTTCCAGCGTCGTTTCCAATTGTGAATTATGGATTTTGAATTATGAATTTTAGACGACGCTGGAAGCGTCGTCCCCGTAAAGATTCCCCACCTCTTGACTTTTTCGTGCTTCCGGGTATAATTGGAGACCTGAGTATTTCCCCTTTTTTGCCCGGCCACTGGCGGGATGGAATCATGGAACCTGATTTCAATTCGATCAATTATTACGACTACACACTCCCGGAACACCTCATCGCGTCGCGGCCCATGGCGAATCGCTCAGACGCCCGGCTTTTGGTCGTGGACCGGAAAACGCAGACGATCCAGCACCGCCACGTGCGGGATTTGCCGGAGTTTCTCAACCCGAACGACTGCCTCGTCCTGAACAATACCAAGGTCGTGCCGGCCCGGCTGAAGGGGTTGCGGACACTCACGGGCGGCGCGTGGGAAGGGCTTTTTCTCGAGCCTGCCTCCGACGCGGATCTGGAAGGAAACGGTTTCCACTTCGACAAATACCCTCGCAGGTTTCAGCGTTGGCACATTCTGGGCACGACTCGCGGCAAGCTCCAGCCCGGCGAGCAGGTAACGCTTTTGGACGCATATTCCCGGCCTTATGTGCGGCTTCTGATGGAGCGCAAAATCGCTGCCGATGGTTCATGGATCTGCCTGCCGCTTCTGGACGGGGACCCAACCGATGAGGTCTGCTGGGACATTTTGCAGGAAGTGGGCAGCGTCCCGATTCCGCCGTACATCCGCAAGGGGGTTTCGGACGAGCGGGACGTGGAAAACTACCAGACGGTTTACGCGCAGGACCCGGGAGCGGTCGCGGCCCCCACCGCCGGCCTGCACTTCACGAACGAGCTTCTGGCCCAAATCGAGGCGAAGGGCGTAAAGAAAGAATTCGTGACACTTCACGTGGGGCTGGGAACGTTCCGGCCGATCTCGTGTGAGAAGCTGGATGAGCACCAAATGCACAAAGAATGGGGCCGTTTGACGCCCGAAGTCTCGAATGCCCTGAAAAACTGCCGCGCCAACGGCGGCCGGATCGTGACGGTCGGGACCACGTCCGTCCGAGTTCTGGAAGCATCGCACGAACTGGAACCGTTTTCCGGCGACATTGATCTCTTCATTCGTCCGCCGTACCGGTTTCACGCGGTGGACGTCCTGATGACGAATTTCCACCTCCCCAAATCGACCCTTTTGGTTCTGGTCCGCACGTTTGGCGGCGACGAGCTGATAAAACGCGCGTACGATGAAGCGATCGCGAACGAGTACCGGTTTTACAGTTACGGTGATGCGATGCTGATCCTCTAGGGAATGAAGTTTGGCTCATCCGGTAACCGCGTACCGAAAAGATAATTAAAATACAGCCAGGTTCAGGGGCTGTTGTTTTTATCACACGCGTAAGATGCGGAGCCGCAGAGTTTTATGGTTGGGAAGGTTGGGAGTCCGTATCGCCGTTGATAATTCGCGTAAACGTACTTTCTAATTCTCCCCGTCTCCGCAGCTTACGCGAGCGTTCTAAAAGCGGCTTAAAAAAGATTTTGTTCGACCACATTGATTGGGGCTACAAAACAAGACGACAAAACGTCGGAGTTGTGGTTTTCGCGATAGGGAAACTTCAAACTGAAAAAACCGGAAATTAAAGGGTTGGTACGCACTTGCCGGATGAACCAGTTAATAAAAGGCCTAAAACCTCTAACTTGACCGGCGGGACGCCGGCCCTCCGTATCTTACGGTGGCATTACTGCCACATCTCGCCATTAATTCCTCGTAATTTCACGTTCCTGCGCCGAGTTTCTTCAGGGTCAGGCGCGCTTCGTTCGCGATCACCGGGTCCGTGTCGGGGTCATTCAGGATCTTCACCAGAAGGTCCGTCGCGGCCGCGCGCTGCGTCTGGGGGAAATGAAGCGTTCCACGAATTGCGGCAATACGGCAGGGCAAAGAAGCCGCGGAGTCCTCGACGGTCGCCAAGGCAAGCGTTTGCGTCTCGGAGTTTTCCGAATCGATCGCGGCCAAAACAGAAAGAAGCCGCGAATTCGTCGCAATATTTTCCACTTTTTGAACTGCCGGAAGGGCCGCGGGGCCAAGTTTTACCAGGATCTCGCACGCACTCAGCGCCGAATCCGCGTCCGGCGTTTTTTGAACCAGTTCGGTCAATTTTTCGGCCAGTGCCGTAGAATCCTCCCCAAACGTTTCCGGGCCGGAATCTTCCAAAATCATCAGAATCGCGGCAAGAGTCTGGTAGATTTCCGTGTTCCGAACATAGTTGAACTCTTTGTCCAGCGCCAGCGTTTGATCGATCCAATCCAGAACAGGCTTTTGCTTCCCGACGAGCCAGAGGGCAGCGGCGCAGTTAGGCCTCACCGGGCGTTCGGATTCTGTCGTGGATTTCAGAATCGTCTCGAGTTTTTCCACGGTTTCCGCAGCTTCGGAAAGTTCTTTCGGGAATTTTCTCAACGCAAGGATAGCGGTGCGCCGGATGAGAACGTACTCCGAATCTACCTCGTCCAGAATGGCCGGGACAGCTTCTTTGTCACCAATTAAAGCCAGTGTGAGGAGGATGCACGCCCGCACGTCATCATCTTCCCCGGCATCGATTTGCAGGCGTTTCAGCAAAACCGGCACGGCCGATTGAGCTTTTTCAGCGTATTTTCCCAATGCGTAGGCGGCGTACCACTGCTCGCGTATCGACGGTACTTTTTCTTTGGTTTTCTCCGTTGCCGAGTCAATGATTTTTGTCCAATGTTCGACCGGTTTGGACTGCCAAATCGCCTGGTCCTGTTCCGCGGTAAATCCGCACACGCAGAATAGAAGTGTAAAAATGATAAACAAAACGTTTCTGCAAAACATATATGAAGGTCTCCGTGGAACTCATTCCGTTAAAATTTAAGCTCGTTACCTTCCTTTGGTTTCACGGGCGCCGCGACCTCTTCGGATTGTACCGGTTTTTTCTTTTCCAGGCGGGCGGCCTTTTGTTCTTCCGTCAGGGGCTGGGTTTCCAGAACATTGACCTGGGTTTCCCCATAATCAATGTAGATCCGCAGTTTCGCCTCGGATTTTGCGAGCGCTTTGAGCTGTTGAAGGCCCCAATTTTGCGTCTGCAGCGCCGAAACCTGATTTGTATCTTTCGCGTTGCGCTTCCAGGCTTTCTGTTTTTTGAGCTTGTTGTTGATGCTATTGATTTTATCCCTGTTTTTACTCATCACGATATCGATCTGCGGGTCCTGTGCCGCCCGAAACAACATGCCAAACATTTTGGCGTCAACCTTCGATGGTTCGATCGAAACCGCAATGACCGCCGCGAACGTTGTCCGTATCTCAAGAGAAAAAGCGGTCTTCGTGTTCCCGTTGGAATCTTTGAACCTGAACAGTATCTTCATCGGGTCTTTCGACGAGATCTCCGAAACTTTTTTCTTCGGCGGCAGGATTATGTTGGCCTCGCCCGGCTTGTGCGAGCCTAAAGACTGCAACTCAAAAAAGAGCGTTTCCAGATCCGGGAGCGGGTAGTCCAAAATCTCCGTTTTGAACGTGCCCACACCGGTTTTCGGGTTCAACATAATATTTTCGATTTTCACCGGTTCACGAAGCGCCAGGTAGTGTCTGTCCGAGCCGGAGGTGAACTTCAAAACGCAGTTCGCGATCGGGAGAAGGAGATTTTGCGGGACTTTGGTACGCCACTTGAAGGTGAGTTTTTTCCCGTCGTGGGTCAGCGTTACACAAGTGGCCTCACGGCCTTCCAGATTATACTTGATCTTCCAGCAGGCGTTTCCTTCCTTTTCCAAAGTATAACCGGTTATCCTGGCTGCGCCGCCGTCATCAGAGTCCTGATCTTTCTTTTTGGCCCCGCCCTTTTGGGGGATTGCGGTTTCCCCGCCGAGCAACGTGATCTCCAAAGGTTTTCCTCCGAGATCCATCGGCATGAAATCGACTTCACTCCCACTGGTGGAATCAGGAAGGCGAATAGCTTTCGGAACTCCATCAAAGACACTCGCGGCCATTGCCGGGGCCTGAACCCCAAATGCGGCAAGCCCCCAAGTGAATACCGAGAGGAAAAACCAGGGTTTTAACTGTTTCATGGTGAAAAACTCACACTCCTTGCGAAACGCTAAAACTTCATACCGCCCAGATCATTTTCGTCTTCTTCCGGCTCGTTACCGCCTTTCTTCTTTGAAGCCTTTCCTTTTTTGTTGGGCTTCAACTCGTCAGGGTTCATTTTGCGGCTGACGACCAAATCGACCTGATCTTCACCGTATTGGGCGTAGATACGGTATTCAAAATCCAGATTGACCATTTTCTTTGCGAGTCCGGCCAGCCAGATTTGCCCTTGAAGCTGAGCAATTTTATTTGTATCCGCGGCATCCCGCTTCCACGCTTCCTGTTTCTCCAGCTTCATTTCTAAATTCTTGATTTCGGTCTGCCATTTATTCACTTGAATGTCACTCTGAGGATCCTGGAGCTGGGCTAACTGAGCCATAAACTGAGGCCCCACACCTTTCGTCATTCCTTGCCTTCCAACGGTCAAAGTACCCGTCAGGTTGGAACCGATCATAGGAACGAAATCGAAGAAGAACGCCTCGTTCATATTCCCGTTGGAATCTTTGAAGTTAAACGAGATTTTCATCGGTTTTTTCGGATTCAGGTCGGAAACCTTTGTCGGTTCCGGGAATTGGATGTCCGGGCAGTCATCTGGAAAATCGCCAATTCGCACGAACTCAATGTAAACCACATCAGGGGAGGGGAATGGCGGATCAATTTTTCCACCTTTTAAGTTCCCAATCCCTTTTTTGTCAAGCACAATCGTAGGCAGCTCGATCGGCTCACGCAGGGCCAGGACGTGGGCTTTTTCGCCAACCTCCAGCAGCAACGCGCAGTTCGCAAGCATCGGGAGGTCTTTGGGCGCGATTTTGGCATCCGGCTGCCACTTGAAATTCAGCACGCCGTCTTCCAAAGTCAGAATCGCGGCAAGGGATTCTTCCTCCTTGTTCTTGTACTTAATATCCCATGCTTTATTTTCGCCTTCCGAGTCGCCTTCCTCAAGATTGAAGAATTTGGTCTGTTCAGGCTGCTTCTTCCCGATTGCTTTCACCGGGAATACGAGGTCACCGCCCAGAAGCGAGACCATCACGTCGGAACCCGCGTCAGGGAGGTCCACCAGTTTGGTCGTTTCCCTGGAAGAAGTTTCGGGGATCGGAGCGATTTCAGGAACGTCCTTGAAAGGTTCAGCGGAGGCCTTTTTCGGTTCGGGCTTCGCTTCCTCCTTGGGCGGTTCTTCTTTCTTCTGATCTTCGGCCGGAGCGGCTTCTTCCTTCTTTTCCTCTTCCGGCGGAGCGGCTTCTTCCTTTTTCTCTTCAACCGCCGGTGCAGGTTCTTCCTTGTTCTCCTCAGCTGCCGGAGCAGACTCCGGGTTATTCTCGCCCTCTACAGGAGCGGCGTTTTCGCCTTCGGGCTTCTGTTCACCGTCAGCCGGAGCGGCGTTTTCGCCTTCGGGCTTCTGTTCACCGTCAGCCGGAGCGGCGTTTTCACCTTCGGGTTTCTGTTCACCGTCAGCCGGAGTGGCGTTTTCACCTTCGGGTTTCTGTTCACCGTCAGCCGGAGCGGCATTTTCACCTTCGGGTTTCTGTTCACCGTCAGCCGGAGCGGCATTTTCACCTTCGGGCTTCTGCTCGCCATCAGCCGGAGCGGCGGCATCTCCCTCGGCCTTTTGTTCACCTTCAGCGGTTTTTTCCGTGTTGCCGTCTTCGGAAACTTTATTTTCTGCAGTTTCGTCTTCGATGACTTCCTCAACAACCGGCTCATTTTCATTCTGGCCGGGTTTCTTTTCATCATTGCCGCCCAAGAGACAGAGGACGATCACCAGGATGAGGATCAAAAGGAGGACACCACCCGTGATTCCACCATAGATGATACGCTGCTTCGGTGTGAGTTTCGCGAAGAAATCTTTGATTTTCTGGAGGAAACCACCATCGCCCATCTTCGCTTTCTTTCCGGCCGCAGCCGTTTTTTTCGCAGAAGTATGGGAGGGATTCGCGTTTGCCGGAGTTTCTTCCCGTTTTCCGCTTCCCCAAGCCGCAGTTTTTCCTTTGTGGAGGCGTGACATAACGGCGGAAATTTCCTCTTCGCGCTTTGGCGAATCTTTACCGGGCTTTTTCATCGGCGGAATTGAGGTTTTTTGAGGAGCCGGGGATTTTTTTACCACGACAAAGCTTTCCTCAGATTCGTCGTCATCATCGTCGTCCAGAAGAACCGCCTTTACCAGCTTCGGATTCTTCTCCGATTGAGCGTTTGGATTGTTTTCTTTCTTTTCCATATTTTTTATCTCAAGAGCAGGTTCCCTGGCAGCCGATTCAGCCGCGTCTTTTCCCGTTGAGACGGTTGTATCTTCCAGGGCATTTTCCTGTTTCTGTTTTTCCTTGGCCTTACCGGAAGGCGCATCTGAAAACGGAAACGCAAAACCGGAATCTTTTTTCTCAGCGGAGGAATCTTTCTGGCCATTTTCCAGGCTAGAGAAATCGATATCCAAATCAAGTTTCCCGGATTTACCGGCCTTTTCCTTTGAATCTTTGGAATCTTTTTCTTCCTTCGTTTCTTTTTTCGTAAACTTACTGAAAAAGCCCGATTTTTTCGTTTTGCTTCCCAGATTGAGAGAGCTGGAACGGCTGGCCTTGGAATCACCCGCCAAATTCGTGAAATCAAGTGAAACAGAGCTTTCTCCCGAGTGCCCGTCATCCGCCAGCCATTCACCCAGGTCTTCCTCAATTTCTGCACAAGACGCATATCGGTCCTCGGGACTTTTGGCCATCATTTTCAGGCAAATGTCACAGAGTTTCGAAGATATCCGGTCGTTAAACTCCTGAGGATTTTTGGGCTCTTCCGTTTGATGTTTGATGATTCGTTCCGGGATCGTATCGCCCGGGAATGGAATTGAACCGGTAAGAAGGAAGTACATCACGCACCCAAGCGAGTAAATATCTGACTTGGGAGAAGAATTGGCGGAATCCTCGGCGACTTCCGGCGCCATATAATCTACAGTTCCAATGACGTTTTTGTTCAGATCCTCCGCCCCGTTTTCCGATCTGGTATGGAAGCGGGCCAACCCCATGTCAAGAATTTTGATTTGGTCGGATTCCAGGTTCAGCAACAGGTTGGCAGGTTTAATATCACAGTGGATCATTCCGCGCTCATGGGCGTGATTCAGCGCACTGGCGGCCTGATACATATATACCGCCACACGATCCTGATCCATGGGACCTTCTTTCATGACGATTTTTTCGAGGTCCTGCCCGTCCACATACTCCATAACGATGTAGTAGCGATCCCCCTCTTTATCAACACTATAGGCGTGTACAATATTGGGATGATTCAGGGCAGCGATCGCCCGGGCTTCATTCAGGAAACGTTTCTGCGCTTCAGGGTCCTTTACTAGTTCCTTGGCAATGATTTTCAACGCTACGGGGCGGTTCATCGTGATGTGTTCCGCCAGGAAAACACGCCCCATCCCGCCAGCGCCCAACAAATCAACCAGTTTGTATTTCCCAAGGAAGAAGGACGTATTTCCCGAAAGAAGTTGACCAGCCTGCCAGCGGGTCACGATCTTCTTTTTCAGCAAAGCCTTGAGAAATTCCTGACTGTCGGGAAATTCCTCGCTAAGTTCTTTGGCGCTTTCAAAGTCCTTTAACTGCAATAGCCGGCTGCGTTCGATGATTTTAAGTACAGAAGCGGAATCTTTAATGGCCATAATTCGTCTGTATATAAATTAAAGTCCCCAAATTGTGAGCTGTTTTAACCATTTTAAACCTTTGACTGAGTTTCCGGAAACATCGGCCAAAGATGCCGAAAAAGTCTCCAAAAGAATGACTCAGAGATATAGTTTCCTAAATTTTAATCTGTTTTCATAAAAAAGTCAAGAATCCGGCAAGGCTTCTTTGAGGAATTTTTTGAAAAAAAGTGAAATTTTTTGTTTAAAATAGTCTGTTCAAAGTTCATTCCTTCAAATGTCGAGAATTAAAAGAACCAAATCACGCGAAACAATTCCAGGTGGCAAAACTTCCTCATTCGGGAGTTTTATATTCTGTACTATCAAAAAAATCGCTAAAATCAGAACCTTTTATTCCAAATTTGCATATTAATAATATTAAGACGATAAAAACAAAAAGTCGTTCCTTTTTATTTTTTGGGGTATTTTTGAGCCAATCCCCAACATGATCAAACTTCCCGAAACATAGATTAAGGCATCATAATGATCAACCAAAACGCCCCCAGATGGCCAGGGTTAGGCTTCCTGCTTTTCAGTTGTTTTCTGACTCTTTTATCTTCTTGCGCACCGAAAGAGCCAGTTCCTTCAGAAGCGGATTTGAAAAAAAATGAGGAAATCCGTGTTCCTCTTGTTCAACTTTGTGAAACTCAGCTTGAGAAAGAGCTTCGGCCTCAAACATTTTCTGCGATTGCCAAAGAAGGAAAAACGATTCAGCTTTCTTTTCGGGTCCCTGGACCTATGGTTTCTCTGACGGCCAAGATCGGCGAAATGGTTGAGAAAGGTACAGAACTGGCCCGGCTGGACCAGCGTGACTTCCTGAACACTTTGGAAACCGTGAAAGCGGGGATCGCCGAGGTGCAAGCCGCACTGGACGCCAAAACCGCGAATAAAGACCGTTCCATTACCATGCTTCAAAAGCAGGTGGACGCGGCCGTCACTCAATTTGAAACTGCGGACAAAAATCTGAAAAAGTTCACCGAACTGGAAAAAGAAGGAGCCGTTCCGGAAATCAAGCTGGATGAGATCAAGCTCAAGCATGAGCAGGCTCTTGCCGCCAAGATCGCTGCCGAAAAGCAGCTCGAAAACGGCATTAAGGGCCTTGATGAGGAAATTAAAGGTTACGAGGCCAAGAAAAAAGGTCTTCTCGCTCAGCAAACCCAGGCGGAAAACGCATTGCAGGATACGATTCTGGTCGCGCCCTGCCGTGGGTACGTCACACAAAAATATTCCGAAAATAACGAGATCGTCGCGCCGGGAATCCCCGTTCTCGCGTTTACTGATGCCTCGTCGATCCTCGTACAAACGACGATTTCTGAGTCTTTTCTCGTTCGTCAGAATGAATTCACCTCTTTCGAGTGTGTTTTTGAGGCCTACCCGGACTTGAAATTTAACGCGGAGCTCGATTCCCTGGGAAAAGCTCTTCAGGCCGGTGGTCATGGTTATCCTCTGGAAGTTCTGATCAAAAATGAGGACCCGGAACGCAAAATTTACCCGGGAATGGCGGCCAGCCTGACGATCAACTTCAAGCCAAAGGAAGGCGAGTGCCTCGTCCCGCTTATGTCGATCGTTGGTGACTACGCGCCTCCCGCGCCTGATTCCAAACCGGAAGACTATACGGGAAAAAGTTCTGAAACGATCGTCTGGACCCTTTCGCCGGAAAACAAAGTTGTGAAGAAAAACGTTCAAATTGTTCGTTTGACGGCTGATGGAGTGGTCGTGACCGGCCTGAACCCTGGTGAACAAATCGTCGGTCCCGGAGCGCGTTTTCTGCGTGAAGGGCAAAAAGTTCGGACCCGGTAGGAGGCAAAAAAATGAACAGACTGCTTCCAACTTACGCGGTTCACCACCGGTTTGTCGTTGGTTTTTTTGTGGCGCTGCTGGTCCTTGGCGGGATTTACACGTATTTCACGATTGGCCGGCTGGAAGATCCGGAATTTACATTGAAAACGGGTATCGTCGTAACGCTTTACCCCGGGGCGAGTGCCGCGGAAGTTGAAGAAAACGTTACAGACCTGGTTGAACGGACCTGCCGCCGCCTGAAAAACATCGATCACATTCGGTCCTACTCGGAGCCGGGGCTTTCTTTCATGTACGTTGATATGAAACAGAGCCTTCCAAGCAAAGACCTCCCGGCCGTCTGGACCGATTTGCGAAACAAACTCTCGGAGATCCGCACGGAACTTCCGCCCGAGTGCCTTCCGCCGATCGTACAGGACGATTTTGGCCAGGTGTACGGTATCGTGCTGGCTCTGACCAGCGAGGGGTTCACACCTGAGGAACAGCTCGACCGTGCCAAAGAGCTTCAGCGCGAATTCAGCCTCTTGAGTGAAGTAGGTCGCGTGGAACTTTGGGGGAAACCGGACGAGCAGATCGAAATTGAGATTTCTCAGGCCAAAATCTCGCAGTTGTCTCTCCCTCCATCGTTCATTCTGGCGGCCCTCTCGACGCAAAATCTCACGATGAGCGCCGGAGCGATGGAATACTCAGGCGAAAATATCCGCCTTACCCCTTCCGGCAAATTCCAGAGCATTGAGGAGATTGGTAACCTCGTGATCGTCAGTTCGACCGCGCAGGCTCTGCTCAATCAGGCTCAGGCGGTTTCGGAACGGATCGTTCCCGGGAGCATCGTAAACTCTGTCCTGCATCAGGAGGCGAGCAGGATCACCGGAAAAGAGCAGGCAGGGGCGGAACAGCAGATCCGTCTGCGCGACATTGCGACGATCCGCCGGGTGAAGAAGGACCCACCGTCCAAAGTTTGCCGCTACGATGGAAAAGACTGCATCGCGATCGCGATCTCTCCCCGCCCGAACGGAAACGTCGTGCGCATGGGCGAGGAGGTTCACCAAAAAGCCAACGAACTGATGGCGAAGTTCCCTGCCGGTTGCGAACTCAAAGAAGTGACTTTCCAGCCCGACGACGTAAATGAGGCCGTCCATTTGTTTGTCAAAAACCTTCGCGAGGCCGTCATCATCGTGACGATCGTCGTGATGATCGCGATGGGTTGGCGGTCTGGCCTTTTGATCACCAGTTCACTTTTGATCGTGATTTTCGCAACGATGAGCCTTCTGCAGCCAATGGGGATCGTTCTGCAGCGCATTTCGCTCGGGGCGTTCATCATTGCTCTGGGAATTCTGGTCGATGACGCGGTGGTGGTCGGTGACCTGATCATCGTGCGAATGCAGAGGGGGATCGAGCGTACCGAGGCGTGCATCGAGGGTGCGAGCCGGGCGGCGTGGCAGCTGCTCGGTGCGACGATCGTTGGAGCCCTCGCCTTTTTGCCAATTTACCTCACACCGACCAACGTGGGCGAATATTGTTCCTCGCTTTTCATCGTGGTTGCCGTTTCGCTTGGGATCAGCTGGCTCGTCGCCATGTTCCAGACACCGGTCGTTTATTACCTCTGTGTTCACCCGAAGGTTGAGGAAAGCGGCAAAGACCCGCACGGCGGCCCGGTTTATCGTATGTACCGTCACGCTCTGGACTGGACGCTGCGTCACCGGCTCATCGCGCTCCTTATGATCGCCGCGGCCTGTGCCATCGCGACGGTAGAATTCCTTGAAGTGGACCAGAACTTCTTCCCACGTGCCCGCCGCACGCAGTTCTGGGTCGATTTCTGGTTCCCGAGCGGAACCTCGACCAATACGGTCTCGGAAGAGATGAAACGCGCCGAGGCGTACCTGCAGGAGATCCAGCAAAAGGACAGTCGAATCACGTCGTTTACCTCCTTCATCGGGTCAGGCCCTCCGCGGTTTTATTTGCCGTATCAGCCCGAGTACCCGCACTCCAATTACGGCCACATCGTCGTAAACGTAAAATCGGTTGATGACGTGGACGTGCTTCTGGAGCCGGTAAAGCTCTGGATGAAGAACCATTTCCCGCAGGCGCAGGTTCGTGTACAGCGTTTCGCGATGGGGATGCCGACTCCGCACGAGCTGGAAGCCCGGTTCAGCGGCCCGGACCCGCGCGTTTTGCAGCAGTTAGCCTTTCAGACGGAACAAATCCTTCTGGATTCGCCCCATGCGCAGGACGTTCAGAACAACTGGCTCCAGAAGACTCTCACCATTTCGCCGAAGTACTCGCAAAACAAAGGCCAGCGCGCGGGTCTGTCGCGGACGAATGTGATCCTTTCCCTCGCGGGAGAGACCAAAGGTATCCCGGTCGGGATGTACTCGGAAAACGAAAACAATATTCCGATCCTGGTCCGCGGAACTCCCAGCGAACGCAATGACGTCGCCAATACTGAAAACATTCAAATCTGGGGCGTTATACCGGGAAGTACTCCGCTGGGTGAACTCACCTCGGAAATGGATTACGTTTGGGAAGACGCCATGATCTACCGCTACGATTCCAGGCCGGCGGTCGTCGTCGGCGCGGACGCATACGGCATTTCGTGGATGAACCTCCTGAACGAGGTCCGCCCCAAAATCGAGGCTATCGAACTGCCCGATGGTTACTCCTTCGAGTGGGGCGGTCAGTACTACGAATCCCAGAAATCCACGAAAGACGTTCTGGCCTGGCTCCCGATCGCGTGCATCATCATGCTCGGGATCGTGGTTTTACTCTTCAATGACCTGCGTCAGCCGCTGATCATCGTCCTGACGGTCCCGCTCGCCATGATCGGGATCACGACCGGCCTTTTGGTCTTCCACAAAGCGTTCGGTTTCATGGCGCTGCTCGGCGTTATGTCGCTGCTGGGAATGATCATCCGAAACGGCGTGGTCTTGATGGACCAGATCGACGAGGAACTCACCAAAGGAGGCCCTCGTTTCCAGGCGGTGCTGGACGCTTCTGTGGAACGAATGCGCCCGGTGGTCGTCGCGGCCACGACCGTCGTGGTCGGCATGATCCCGCTTCTGCGTGACCCCATGTTCGACGCCATGGCGGTCGCCATGATGAGTGGTCTGATTTTAGCGACTGGCCTGACGCTCTTCATCGTGCCGGTGCTTTACACTTTGTTTTTCAATATTCACCCGGAATCAAAGAAACACCCGGCAGCAAAACCAAATGACGAAGTAAAATAAGTGAAACATTCCAGGAAAGAATTCCCATGAGACCTCATCCTTTCCTTTTTATCCTGTTTTGGGCTTTCCCGATCACGGGCTTTACCCAGTTTCCAAACGTCGAGTTTTTCCCCACGGAACTCCCGAATCCGGTTTCCGTCAGCGACCCGCCCGAGAACGTGGAATTTCTCGGAGGCGGCGCTTTCAAAGAAGGGGTCGCCGCAGACGAAGCCTCGGATGAAACCCAGGAAACTGAAGATGAAGATTACGTAGAACTGAATTCGATCCAGGATTTCTGGAACCTCTACGAAGTCAGCGATTCTTTCAGGGAGCGTTACAGCGACGGAACACCCTGGTCTCCGGACGAAGAAAATCTTTTCTTCTTCTATCACCTTCAGGAGCATATCACGCAGGAACGGCTTGAGGAGTGGGCCAAGCCAGAAAACGCACTCGACGACCTGGACACGATTCAGAATCCTGAACTGAACGCGAGACGGTTCGACGCGTTCTGGATCAACGGCCGGCTCTTGAGCGTTGAAAAGACGGACCTGGAAGAAGACGTCGCGTTCCGGTACAGAATCGCCTCGTTTTACACGTGCAAGCTGGAACTCAACGACGGCAGGCACGTGACACTTTTCTGTCAGCAGATTCCACGGGCACTGCAAAAACCGGGGGCACTGGCGTCCAAACCCAAAGTCGGTCTGATCGCGCTTTTCCTGAAAAAAGGCGAAGCGACCGAAAACGTTTTGGTCCCTGACCCGGACAAACCCGACGAAAAGAAGGAACTCGTGTCCATGTTCATGATTGGCCGACGGCTGGCCTGGTACCCGGATACGCTGCTCGGAAATGCGGGCTTTGATGAAGGGCTTTTCGACGATTTGGACCGGGAAGAGCTTGCCGAGGACGCAAAACGCAGCGCCATGGTCGATACACGCCTCTCGTCTCGGAATCGGGAATGTTTCTACCAGATGATGAACACCGTTTTTCACATGCCTCCGGACTCGCTCGCCAAAATCGTCGCGGACGTCGAAGCCAACGCGCCTGATGAGCATTTTGAAAAAATCAACTATCCCGGCCATGAAAAAATGCTGAAGGAGGGCAAAAGGCCGAAGCGTTACAGCTCCGTCATTCCTCTGTTCAACCAGCCGGCCAAAGAACGAGGTCACTTTTTCTTCCTGAAGGGGATCGCGCGCCGCATCGTGCCGATTCGCGTGGACGATTCCGACGTGAATAATCGGTTCGGGATCAATCATTACTACGAGATTTTCCTCTTCCCGGACGAAACACCTGATTCTCCCATGGTGGTTCTGGTCCCGGAACTCCCTCCGGGAGTCACGCCCGGAAGCGATATGGGGTACTATGTCGAGCTGGAAGTTCCCGCGTTCTTTTTCAATACGTGGTCGTACGAGAAAGGAAAAAGTCAGGACGGGAAGCAGTTACGCCGTCTTTCGCCGCTTCTGATCGGTGGGATCCCCGCGCAGACCGTCAGCGTCGTGTACACGCCCGATTTGACGTGGTTCCTCGTGATCGGAGGCACGGTTTTTTCCGCCCTGTTCATCTGCTCGATCATCCTGTTCTTCATCACCAGCCGGGAAAACCAGATCGCGCAGCAAAACCGGATGAAAATGTACTCGCTCCCGGAAGGGACCCAGTTCCAGGACGAAGTCGATGACGCGCCGAAAGAAAATGAAATGGGCTTTGAGGAGTGGGTTCAGAAAAACCAGTAAGATCCGGAGGGCCGGCGTCCTCACCGGTCAAGTTAATTAAAAAACGTCCATTCCGCCGCAAAACCGGGGGCTTAAAGTCCCTGAATCGTGCAGCGGGGTGGACGTGAATTTTTGGCTGGTCCCGTTTCAACTCTGCGCCAAATATTCCTCCCACGGATTCACGTCAGCAGCATTCTTGGGAAGCCCCAGGGCCGCCAGACAAAGATCCGCGACGTCCTCAGTCACCGAAACTCGGGTGGAGGGAATCTCCCGCTTCTCGAAAAACGCCTTGACGCTCGCCAAATATTCGTCGTACAAACGCTGGTAAACGGCCAGATCGTGCTCGGTCAGCGTGATGATCTGGCGGTAATCCCGGCTCGGGTCATAAATGTCCACGTCGCCGACCAGCCCCTCCGCCCGTTCCGTCGGGTCCTCGAGATGAACCGCCCGGACGTCGTACCCGGCCTGCAGGAGCAGCTCGAACCCCGCCTTGAAATCTTTTTCAAAGGAATCGGACTCACCGAAAAAATCGCTCAGCACGAAAACCTCCCCCGCAGGGCGCTTCTGATCCACAAAAGACTGCGCAAGAAACGCGAAGTCCGTAATATTCGGCTCCTGCGAGAGTTCCATTTCTTCCAGAAAACGAAGAAACCGCCCCGTTTTCTGCTCGTGGCTCAGGACCGGATAAAGCGCGAAATCCGGCATGAACGTCCCGAATTCCAGCAGCGCGCCGGTCGCGAGCAGCCCGTACGCCAGCACGGCCGCGGCCTGTTTCGCCGCCAGGAGTTTGGAGGGCCGAAAGCACATTCCGTACGAAGTGTCGAGGAGCAAAGACGCGTTTCTCTGGGCGTTCCCACCGTAGGTGCGGACCCGAAGTTCATCGTGCCGGGCGCAAACGCCCCAATCGATCCGCCACGGCTCGTCGCCGGTCGTGTAGTCGCGCAGACCGGTGATCTCGGTCCCTCCCGCGGGCAGTTTGGCCGGGTCAAACGCGAGCAGACCCCCGCCGAGCCGCTGGGCGATACGTACGCAGGATTTCAGTTGAGTTTCAAGTTCAGGAGTGAAAATGGTCATGATTTTCTAATTATGAATTTTGAATTTTATGG
>JAFTCU010000174.1 GCA_017454585.1 Thermoguttaceae bacterium
GGAAGCTGGACATTCCGCACTTTGCGAAGTACTGGCTCTGCGATGAGTCGGGCAAATTCACGGGCGCGCTGAAGCACATTTGCTGGGACGGCTGCATGTTCCCGAACTCCTGCATGACGAACCCGACCACGTGGGAGAACATCCTCGCCGCGATGATGCAGGTGCGTGAAGTCGTCGGCGAATGAAGCCAATGGAAGGCGGTAATGGAGTGCGGAGCACGGAATTACGCGCAGCATGGAAGGCGGTAATGGAGTGCGGAGCACGGAATTACGCGCCGGGTTGAATTGCTGATAGTAAATCTTTTGGCTGAATTCCTTCGCTTTTTCACCCTTTGGGAGAAAAAAGTCTCACCGTAAAGACTTCCACCCTGACCGTGGGAGGAATCATTTGAAAATGGTTCCTCCCTCCGGTTCCTTCCTCAAAACTTTTTGATCTTTGAATTAATTAGCATTTCCTAAATAAATAATTTTTACAAGAAAGGAACACACAATGAAAGAACTCCGCATTGGTCAGATCGGTACCGGTTTCATGGGCCGGACGCACTCGAACGCCTACCTGCAGGTCCCGCACTTCTTCAAAACCGGGTTCAAGCCCGTCCTGAAGTGCGTCTGCTCCATCGACAAAACCCTCCAGGAATACGCCGACACGTGGGGATACGAATCCATCGAAACCGACTGGCGCAAGGTCGTGGAACGCGATGACATTGACCTGATCGACATCGTGGTCCCGAACAACCTCCACCACGACATCGTGATCGCGGCCGCCGAACACGGGAAAATGGTCATCTGCGAGAAACCGATGTGCATGAACATGAAGGAAGCCGAGGAAATGGTCGCGGCCGTCGAGAAAGCCGGCGTGGCGAACATGGTGAACTTCAACTACCGCCGCGTCCCGGCTGTCACGCTCGCGAAGCAGCTCGTTGACGAGGGTCGCATCGGCCGGCCGTTCCACTACAACGCGGTCTATAATCAGGACTACACCATTTCGCAGAACGTCCCGATGGGCGGCGCGGCGTTGTGGCGGCTCGATTCGAAAGTGGCGGGTTCCGGCGTGACCGGCGACCTTCTGGCCCACTCGATCGACATTGCGGAGTGGCTCAACGGCCCGATCGCCCGCGTGTGCGCCAAGACGGAAATTTTCGTCAAGGAACGCAAGCACATCGAGACAGGCAAGATGGAAAAAGTCACCATCGACGACGCCTGCGCGTTCATCGCGGTCTTCGCAAACGGCTCGTTCGGCACGTTCCACAGCACCCGGTACGCCCGCGGCCGCAAAAACCACAACACGTTCGAGCTGAACGGTGAAAACGGCGCGGTCTTCTTCGATCTGGAATGCCCGCACAGCCTGCAGTTCTTCCGCTACCGCGACCCGGAAACGGGCGAGAAGACCCCGGACCACATCGTCGGCTGGCAGAGCATCCACGTCACAAACTCCGAGCACCCGTACATGGGGCACTACTGGGTCCCCGGTACGACGATCGGTTACGAACACACGTTCATCAACAATTTTGCGGACTTCCTGACGGCCGTGAACGACGGGACCGACTACAAACCCAACATGCGCCAGGCGATGCGTACCCAGTTCGTGTGCGACAAAGTCCTGGAAAGCGCTCGCACGGAAAAATGGGTGGACCTTCTGTAAATTATGAATAAAGAATTATGAATTACGAATTACAGAAGGCGAGCCGCCAACTCACTTCCGTAATTTGTAATTCATAATTTGATTTCAATTCATAATTCATAATTCATCATTCTTAATTGAAATAATGCCCGTTTTAAAGCTCAATTCACTTCAGTCGCTCTTTTTTGCTCTGGAAGAGAGGCAGATTGAAATTTTTACCCGGCGTCTCGTCATCATAATGCGTGATGGAAGTTTTACGCTTTCTCAGCAGCGAAGGGTCTGGGAGATTCTGAAAAAAGTTTCGAGCCTGACAAAAACCTCGTCCTTTGTTTATGCGCTGGCCTCCAGTCTGGTAGCGATGGAAAGCCAGGACATAGCCGAAAAACGACAGATTACACTGGAATTAATCAATATGACCCAGGTCCCCGAAATCGATTCCGAACTTTTGGAACTGATAGCGGGTTCCACTGTAAATTTGTTGTTTGAAGACGAACTTTCCCTTGAAGAGAAAAAGGAACTGTTAAACCAGCTCCATCGAATGACGCTCTTTCGGAACGCCACGCCGGAGACGATCAACATTTACGCGCGTGGGCTTTTTAATATCTCTGTGGATGAACCTACCGTGGAAGGGAAGCGGGGCTATACCTCTCGGCTTCGGACGCTGGCGCTCTATGGAAAAGGGACCGTCACCACCATGATCCACGCGGGTAAAGCCCTCGTGAACCTGGCCTGCTTTACCCAGATTGAGGGTGAGCGTATTCGCTGTATTTCCACACTGGAAACCCTTCTGCGCAAGCCTCGCGCCAATACCGAATTGAAGCACATTTACGTTAGTGGTTTGGTAAATTTCATCACGGATGAGACCAATCAGGAGACCTTTCGGAATCGTTACTTCCGTAAACTCAAAAAAATCGCACAAGCCCCGGACGCAACGTGGGTCATTCGAAAGATGTATGCCCAGGCGCTTCTTTGCATGGCGCTCTATACGGAAAATATTCAGGAAAAACGCCGTTATGTTCGCGAGATCATCAAGCTTGTAGAAATGCCCGAGTGTGTCACGGATATTTTCGTGACGGCGGCACGTGCGATTTTTAACCATCAAATTGACGAAAACTCCCTGAAACGCAAAAAAGTTTGTATTAAATGGCTGGAAAATCTCCTGGAACGAAGTGGTAACGCGCAGCCGATACTGTGGGAGTATGCCCGAAGTCTCGTAAACATTGCGATTGATGACCCGATTTATGAAAACAAGCGTCATTATTCTACTCTGCTTCTGAAACTCACAGAATTGAGATCCCCGTCCCTGGACATCGTGCTGGAGTATGCGAAATCGCTGCTAAACCTGGCGCTTTCAGAGGAAAGCAATGAACAAAAAATCCAGGATTTAACGACGCTTCTGAATATTGACCGGGATATTCATTACAGGCGAACCAACCTTGCAGAAAAAACTCCTGTCAATTATCTTTGCGTGAGGGCGGAAGCGTTGGCTCTGATGCTTCGGCTGGAACATGATCCACTTGAACGCCGCAAAATACTGAGCAGAATTCCCCCTTTGACGGAAATCAAAGAAAGTGAATACTTTCCGGTTTTTATGGAAATTTACAACGATTCACTGAAGGAAGAAAAGGACTGGTCCATCAAAAACAGAATGATAGACTTGCTCGACAATATCCGTCAGATGCTGCATGATAACACGATCCGGGAAGATCGATGAGTTCTGGAAAGCCCAGATCTTCTGCTGGAATCTGTTTTGTGGAAATGGTTCTGTGCAAAAAACGAGAGCCTCGTTTGGTCGAGGCCCTCAAAAGATACCGATCAGTTTTCTATCTGCGCCTTGACCAGACTCTTTCCGCAATAAATCTGGCGGAGTTTCGGCTTCTCGATTTTCCCGGTCGGATTACGGGGAATAGGGGCGAAAATGATTTTCCTCGGGCGCTTGTAACGCGGCATACCTGTGCAGAATTCGTTGATTTCCGCTTCCGTCGTTTTGCGGTCTGGCTTTAACTCAATGATCGCACACGTGATTTCGCCCAGACGCTGGTCCGGCAGACCAATGACGGCAACGTCCTTAATATCCTGATGCTGACGCAGGAAATCTTCGATTTGTACCGGATAAATATTTTCTCCGCCCGTGATGATGACGTCCTTCTTGCGGTCCACCAGATAAATGAAACCATCTTCGTCCTGCTGAGCCATGTCGCCGGTAAAGAGCCAGCCGTCCTGAAGGCATTCTTCCGTCGCTTTCGGGTCGCGGTAGTAGCACGTCATAACACCCGGCCCCTTGACCGCCAGTTCGCCGACATCTCCTTTAGCCACTTCCTGATGTTTGTCGTCCACGATTTTCACACTCCAGCCGTAACCTGGAATGCCGATCGCGCCGACTTTATGCGTGTTTTCGATCCCCAAGTGAACACAGCCCGGGCCGATCGATTCGCTCAGGCCGTAATTCGTGTCGTAATCGTGGTGTGGGAAGTAGCTCTTCCAGCGTTTGATGAGGCTCGGCGGGACTGGCTGCGCGCCAATGTGCATCAGACGCCACTGATCGAGCTGGTAATCCTCAAGTTTGACTTCACCTCGTTCGATCGCGTCCAGAATGTCCTGGGCCCACGGAACCAGAAGCCAGACGATCGTACAGTGTTCCTCCGAAACCGCGCGCAGGATCCACTGCGGCTTCACGCCACGAAGCAGAACCGCCGGTGAACCGGCCAAAAAACTCCCAAACCAGTGCATTTTTGCGCCCGTGTGGTAGAGCGGCGGAATGCAGAGGAATTTGTCGCTGCGGGTCTGACCGTGATGCTTCTGTTCCGTGACGCACGATGACATTAAACTCTGGTGCTTGTGCAGGATCGCCTTAGGGAAACCAGTCGTGCCTGACGAAAAGTAAATGGCCGCGAAATCATCGTCGGTCAGCGGAATGTTCGGGTTCTTGCTCGACATATACTGAAGCAGTTTGTCGAAACTGTCCGCGAAGGTCGGGCAGTTTTCGCCCACGTAGAAAAGATGTTTCACGGCCGGGATCTTGTCACAAATCGTTTCCACACGCCCGATAAATTCAGGACCGAAAACCAGACCAGTCGATTCGGAAAGGTCGAGGCAGTACTTGATCTCGTCGGGGGCATAGCGGAAATTCATCGGAACCGCCAACGCGCCCGTACGCAAAATCCCGAAGTAAATGGGGAGCCATTCGAGGCAGTTCATGAGAAGGATCGCGATTTTGTCCCCTTTTTTGACCCCACGGCTCAGGAGGAGATTCGCGAACTGGTTCGCCTTTTCGTCGAACTCTGCCCAGGTCATCGTTCGCCGCGAGCCGTCTTTATTCGTGTCCTCGATCAGCTCGTACTCTTTCCACGTGATCCGGCGTTTTTCGTCGTCCTCGGGATTCAATTCGGTCAGGCAGATTTCCGGGCCATAAAGTTCGGCATTCCGGGCAAGGATTTCTGTGATGGGCATGTTGGAGGTCCTTGAGGTTGAATGTAAAGTTTAAAAGGGAGGATTTGGGAGTGCGGTGATACAGCGCGCAGCGCATTCACCGCTTTCATTTGCGGCAATACAGCCTCGCAGAGGCATTTGCCGCTGAATTACGCGTGGCTTTTCCCACGTGAAAATCGTTTCTGACCCAATATTGGTTAATCACTAAAGTGAAAGCGGCAAATGAAGCCTTCGGCTTCTGTATTGCCGCACTCCAGAAGAATCAAAACCTGAAATCGCGTTTTCCTTCGTGAAGCTCGTACAGGTGCTCCGTTGCGATCCGGCGAACTTTCTCGTTCGGGATCTTCGTCAGTTCTTTCTCGATCAGCGCCTCACCGACCGCTTTCGTGTCGGGCGACGCGTAGTCTTCGAGGTATTCTTTGAGCGTCATCAGCGCGTTCGGGTGGCAGCAGTTTACGATCTGGCCCGATTTGACGAGGCTCATGAAGCGGTCGCCCGTCCGCCCTTCACGGTAACATGCCGTGCAGAAAGACGGCACGTAACCCAGTCGCATGAGCCAGTTCAGTACTTCGTCAAGCGTCCGATTATCGACCACATCGAACTGGGCCGAGTTTTCGTCCTCAGGTTCCGGATTGACGTAGCCGCCGACCGAGGTGCGCGACGCGCCGGAGATCTGCGAAACGCCCAGTTTCAAAACCATCTCGCGGGCCGCTTTCGACTCGCGGGTGGAAATGATCAGGCCCGTGTAGGGGACCGCGATACGCAGAACGGCCACGATCTTCGCGAACGTCGCGTCGTCGATCGAGTTGGAAAACATCAGCGGGTCAATGTCATCGGCACGGCGGATGCGCGGTACGCTGATCGTGTGCGGCCCCACTCCCTTGGCGGCTTCCAGGTGCTCGGCGTGCATCAAAAGCCCCACAAAGTCGTACCGGTACGGGCTCAAACCGAACAGGACGCCGCAGCCAACATCGTCGATCCCGCCGTCCATTGCGCGGTCCATCGCTTCCGTGTGGTACGCGTAGTTCGATTTCGGGCCGGTCGGGTGCTTCTCCTCGTACAGTTTTTTGTTGTACGTCTCCTGGAACAGGATGTACGTTCCGATCCCGGCGTTCTTGAGTTTCGTGTAGTTTTCGACGGTCGTCGCCGCAATGTTCACGTTCACCCGGCGGATCGCGCCGTTTTTGTGCTTGATCGAGTAAATCGTGTCGATCGACTCGAGGATGTACTCGATCGGGTTCATCGTCGGGTGCTCGCCCGTCTCCAGTGCGAGGCGTTTGTGACCCATGTCCTGCAGGGCGATGACTTCCGCGCGGATCTCGTCCTGAGTCAGTTTTTTACGGGTCAAATGCTTGTTCTTGAAGTGGTACGGGCAATAGGTGCAGCCGTTCACGCAGTAATTGGAAATGTAAAGCGGCGCGAACATCACGATGCGGTTGCCGTAAAAACGCTGCTTGATCTCCATTGCCTCGGCGTAAATGCGCTCGTTGAGTTCCGGGTCGGCGCAGTCGAGGAGCAAAATCGCTTCGCGGTGCGTGAGGCCCTTACAGTCGCGCGCTTTGTCAAGGATGGCGGAAATCAGCCCTTTGTCGCCGCGGTGCGCGTCAGCGTACGCCAGGGTTTCGAGGATTTCACCGTCGTAAATGAAATCAACAGCATGAGGAGATTTGGGATCGTACATGGGAGTCCAGCTTTCTATTAATTGTTTCGCGGCGCACGTTCTGGCGTCGTTTCTTTCTTTGAACAAACCGATTTCGCGCTGACTCCCGGGAGCATGCCGAGTTTCCCCGAAAGGGAACTGATCACGTCGGTCGGCGCATCGAGCACGATGCTGATGATGCTCAACTCGCACGAGCGGTACGGGATCCCCATCCGGCCGATGATGTGGTCGGAGTAATCCGCCAGAAGCGTATTAATTTTCTCGACAGAATGGTGATCTTCCACGATGATCCCAACGATTCCAATGCGTCTTTCTGAAGGGGATGCGCTCACGTTCGCAAGTCAGTCTGAAAAAGGGTTTTACAAAAAAAATTCCTGCGTTCAGAGTATGAAGCAGGAATTCAATATTGCAA
>JAFTCU010000175.1 GCA_017454585.1 Thermoguttaceae bacterium
ACATCACTCATTTTTCCCATTTTTACACCTCCTTCAGGCTGAATGTGTATTTTGTATCGGAAAAATGGGAGTCAAAAAATTAATCGTTAAAATTTACCCCGTTCATAAGTTAGCCCTGCTGATCTGGGGGGCCTGTGGCCGTTGGATTTTTTGCTTTCTTGAAGGGACAACAGCATTAATTTGGGTAAACTTTAACGATTATTCCTATTATTCCGATTATCGCCCCTGAAAATTTTTAAAAAGTAAGGATTACGCAGGAAGTGTCTTGAAGTTTCGGTTGTAACTTTTCCGATTGTAAAAGCGATTAGAAGAAAGATGGCGATTAGTCCAGTAAAGACGGTCGTCACGAAAATTACAGAAATCCCGACGAAAGCAAGGATTGGTTCTGCGGTTTCGTCATTTTACACGGTGAGAAAAACTGGAGGAAAACAGGATGCGACGTGTATTTAGTTTCAGCGCGATTTTACTCGCGGTTGCCATGGCGCCAATGACGGTGCTGGGTAACAATCAGGAGATGGCTGAGGAAATCGCCGGCGTTCTTGAAGATGCGAATCTGATTGAAGGCTGTGATATTGGTCTGAAATACGAGAACGAGACAGTCTGGCTTACGGGTGTCGTGGACTCATCCGAGAAAATCTCTGCGATTCAGGCGGAAGTTGAGAAAATGAACGGCGTTGCGAACGTCGTGAATCAGCTTGAAGTCGAAAAGACAGCGGTGGAAGACACTTCTGTCAAGCAGGTTGCGATTTTCCAGAATCAGGTCATGAGCAGCCCCGCGCAGCTCGATATTGAAGGCGGTCAGATCATCAGTGACGAAGTTGTTTCAGTGGACGGAGTTCCGGTCAACGCGGAACAGGTTGAAACAGGTTCAAGTATGCCGTCTATCCTCAATGTTGAGGATGCGGATTTCGGGAAAACCACGGTCAACGCTGGCAAACCGCGCCCGATTCAGGCGAATTATGGCCTGACGGTGAAACCGGTTGCTTACGGTACCACATCGGTTGTTGACCCGAGCAATTCGGTTGTCGGCGCTCCGTCTGCCGCTCCGGCCCCGATGAATCCCCAGGCTTACGCAATGCCGAAGAATGGTGGTTCAAGCATGTGTTATGACGAGCCCTATATGCCCAAAAAGGCTTGGCCGTCCTACGCTTCTTATCCGAACACCGCTGCGGTCCAGTACCCGAAACGCCACTGTGCCAGCGCCTGGCCGTACATTGGCCCGTACTATCCGTACCCGCAGGTTCCGGACGGATGGCGCAAAGTCACCCTTGAGTGGTCCGATGGTTACTGGCAGCTCGACTTCAACGATGGAACGAAAAAAGGCCCGTTCAATGGTCTCTTCCGTCAGAAGCCGTAAGGTTTCCAAATAAATGATCAAGCGGGGGTGAAGTTTCGCCCCCGTTTTTTTACTTAAAGGTATCAAAACGGGGACAACGTTTATATGCGTCGTCCCCGTAATTCATGAGCGATAACGACGCTGGAAGCGTCGTCCCCGTAATTCATGAGCGAAACGATGCTGGAAGCGTCGTCCCCGTAATTCATGAGCGAAACGACGCTGGAAGCGTCGTCCCCGTAATTTATGAGCGATAACGAAGCTGGAAGCGTCGTCCCCGTAATTCATGAACGATAACGAAGCTGGAAGCGTCGTCCCCGTAATTCATGAGCGAAACGACGCTGGAAGCGTCGTCCCAGTAATTCAGCTGCGCGGGTGAAATTTTTTGTGAATCGCCTTGAGTCGTTTTGTATCGACGTGCGTGTAAATTTGCGTCGTCATGATGTTCGCGTGACCAAGCATTTCCTGTACCTGACGCAAATCGGCGCCGTTCATTAAAAGATGGGTCGCGAAACTGTGCCGCATCGTGTGTGGGCTGATGTCAGTCCTGACCCCCGCCCGGATCGCGTAACGCTTGATCAGCTCCCATATCCGGTGCCGGTCGAGGAAACGTCCGTGGCATGACATAAAAAGAAAGACGGGCTCTTCACCGTGCTGCTCGGCACGTTCAGCCAGAGTCGGATATTCCTCCTCGAGGTACATGATCAGGGCGTTCACCGCCTTCTCACCCAGAGGTACGATGCGCTGTTTGCTTCCTTTTCCCGTACACTTGCAAAAATGTTCCTCCAGATGAACATCTGCCAACCGCATCGTTGAAATTTCCGAAACACGGCAGCCGGTCGCGTAGAGCGTTTCCAGGATCGCCCGGTCCCGCAGCCAGTTCCGGTCGTGTTCCGGGCTCGGTGCCGCCAGAAGAAGTTCCACCTGTTTCGGAGTCAGGAATTTTGGAACACGCTCCCAAAGTTTTTGACTTCCAAGGAGTTCCACCTGGGAATCATGCACGAGGCCCTCGAGCTGCAAATATTTGTAGAATATTCTCAGGGAAACAATGTGCCGCGCGATGGAAGCGGGCGCGAGTTCCTGATCGTGCAGCCAGCCAACGTACGACGAAAAATCCGAAATCCGAAGGGTGAAAAGGTCTTGATCCCCCAGCCAGACATAAAATCGTTCCAAATCCCGTCGGTACGCGGCAACGGTGTTCTGTGAGAGATGGCACTCCCCAGCCGAATACGCCAGAAAATTCTCCAGCCAGAGACGACGGTTGGGGCGCACGTTGAGCTGACGCCGGCGCACACTCCCGATCTGAATGGGTTTCAGCGCCTGACCTTGAGCCGTGCCGGACTCCGATTCAGATTTTCCACGTTGGGTGAACCTGGAATTATTCGTTGGCTTCATCGTGTTTCAACCCTTTGAAAATGGTGGTCTTCATCGTGTTTTTCGTGTCGGAAAATTCTGCCCCTTCAGGCGTCCCCTTGATGATGGAGTACATGATGTAGTATTTCGCGTCGATGTCATCCGCGTAGTGGATCAGGAGCGATTCGGGCGTCATGTTCGTCTTGGGTGAACCCCATTCCGGAAGCCGCTGGTGGGAAAGGATCGTGTGCTCAAGCCGGAGCTGGACCTCAAAATCGAGCTGGAATTCTTTGTCCGTCCGAAGCAGTTCGGCCGCCGCGTCCCGCACATAGTCGCGTCCAATGACGATGTGCCCGAGAAGATTTCCCTCGGCGGTGTACTCAAACCCGGTAGCGGTCTGGTGCAGTTCGCGGAGCTTCCCAATGTCGTGCAGGGCCGCACCGGCTGCCGCCACGCTCACGTTCAGCGGGGGCTCGAGGTCCGGCAGGATCGTCTCGTACCGCTTCGCCAGTGTGACGGTGGTCCACAAAACATTTCGCGTGTGTTCGAGCAGGCCACCCACACAGGCATGGTGCTTCCCCATAGCCGCCGAAGATTGAAGGATTTCTTCCCGGTGCGATTCGTAAATGAAATGAACGAGTTTCAAAAGCCCCGGGTCCGTGACGTTTTCGTCGATGATCTGCAAAATGTCGCTGAACATCGTTTCCGGGTTGAATTTCGAGCGCGGGACCCCCATGTTCGGGTCATAGCCGTCAGCCTGATCTGCCTCGGTCGCCAGACGGATCCGCCGGATGTCCAGCTTCCCGCCGTACCGGTCCTCGGAATAAACGGCCCGCAGTTTATAGTGTGCGCCCGCCTCCCAGTTTTTGTCGCAAAGAGCAAATGACGGCGTATTTTCCCAAATCGGAAAACTGATTTCCTTCGTCTCATCCCGAAACGTAACACGGTAGTATGGTTTCCCGTTCGAGGCGACCAGTTTGTCGCGGACCGTCAAAACTGCGAAAACGTCCGCTTCAGAACTGTTTGTGAGCTGATTCAGTTTGCAGATTGCCATGGCAGGTCTCCAGGTTTGGCTTTAATTCCGGATCAATCACCGGCTGATATGAGTTTCCGTTCACCCTGAGGTACGGCGAAGTTTTCGGAGCAGAAACGGAAAAGGTTCGCTTTCGCCAGTGATTCCAGGGCATCGGCGAGGCGGGCGGACGCGTTGACCGAATCCTGATAAAGTCCCCAAAGTTCTTTTACGCTTGACGGACGGCCGAGGATCATCCCTAACGCCGCGCCAAGCCGGGAGGCGGTGGTTTTCTGTTCGGCCAGTTTTTGAACGTCCCTGGGAAGTATTTCATCTACCGAGTCGCTGATGACGCGGATGGAAAGGAAAGGAAGGTTCATCTCCTGAGCGGTTTGCGCAATGGCGTATGATTCCATTTCCACCGCCTGCGACTGGAATTTTACACCTAATTCACGCTTGGTTTTTGGCTCCGCAGCGACCTGATCTACCGTCAGGAGACGACCTCCAAGGTGACTGTTTTCCGGCAAAGACTCGGGTTTCAAATTGGCCTGAATCGTCAATAGAGGCTGATCCCAGCGCAGGATTTCCGACGGGAAAACGAGGTCGGCCTTCTTCAGTTTTCCCGTCAGCGCACCGGCGAAACCCGCGGAAATAAGCATCCGTGGGCTGTGTGCCTGGCAGACGGTCCGCGTAACCTCAAGCGCGTTTTTCATTCCCGTTCCTGTCTGTACAACGAGAAAATCTACATCGTGCAGGGTCCCGGAAACCGTTTTAAACGCGGCAGCGTGCAGGTGCTCCGCGTGTTTGAGACGGTCTTCGAAACAGCCGGATTCGGCCTCAAGAGCGAAAAAAACGGCGATGGGTGCTTGCATGAAAAAACTTCTTGATCTGTGAATTGATTTGTGCCTCTTCACGGCAGAATTCGGCCCAAGGGTATAAATCCGCATTCGAATCTAACCTTCCATTTTGATTATACCTCCCCGCGCCCTAAAGTCAAGCGATTCCCGAAAAAATTTTTCGCCCGAAAAACCTCCCCAAAGAGGAAAATCCCTCGGAGGGCTGCTTTAAATTGGCACGTTGCAGAAAATTTTTCTGTTTTTTTGGATTCGTATTTTACGTATTCAAATCGCTTTTTTAGAAAAATTTGAGAAAAATCGCTTGACAAAATGTCCCTTCACCGTATAATGAGTTTACTGATTGCAGGAAGTTGATCAGTAAGAACAATTTAACCAATTCAAACGCTTTTGCGGGTATTTTGAACAGCCGATTTTTTTCGGTATGATTTCAGGGCCTGACGCGGATTCTGGTTTGATCCAGACGCTGCGCCAGGCCTTTTTTTGTGCCTGGATGAAAAGTGTTTGAACATTTAACAATTTTGGAAAGGACCTCCTATGAATTCTCGTCGAACCTTGACGCCGCTCGTTCTGACCCCACAGGAAATGCGGGAAGCAAGTCTCTACCTTGGAGTACATCTCCCTCGAAAATATCAGACCCGATACAGAAATCTTCGGGATCAGAAAATTCGGGACCGCCGGGAAAATCTCGCCTCGGAGAACTGGGAAGCACGTTGCTTTCCGAAATGACCGCCATCCAGGCCACAGCGTTTGTACCCGCTTTCAGTCTCTTCAATGTTTTAACCTTAATGCCTAATCCTGAAATTCCCTCAAATGTCAGTTATTTTCCTCCGAACGGTGTTTATTCTGATCGCCTTGATGTTATCGCCGACCGTTCTTTTCCCCTCCTTTTGTCCCGATGGACGATGCGGTTTTTTACCTGTCCAGTCATCATCTGGTTCTATGATGGATTTTCGTTCGGAAATAGCGGCTCCCCTTCCGACAGTGGTTCGAATCCTTGTGGAATCGGGAAACGTGCAGTATTACGGAACAGGAACCTGGATCCAGCTCAATTCCGGCAGAAATGCCATTTTGACCTGTGCGCATTTGTTTGTGCCGGGTCGTTCCGAGCGGATCACGGTTTATTTCCCGAATCTTCCGCCGTTTCCAGTCCGGCTTCAGGCCATTAACCGGGAGTGGGATGCCGCACTTCTTACGGCAGATACCGGTGTTCTTACGGTGTTTACACTGCCGCCAGGTGTTGGACTTGCCCAGTTTCCGCCGCGTCAGGGTGATTACCTCCGTTTTTGCGGCTATGGCCCAACCGGTTCATTCCTTTGGAATATCGCTGCTTTGCGAGGTTATTGCCGTCTTCCCCGCGCTGCTGGCTGCTGTACCCTGGTACTTGCCGGGAAAGCCAGAATGGGCGACTCCGGAGGCCCCATTTTCACCCTGGACGGCCAGCTCGCCGGGGTGCTGTGGGGAACTGACGATCGCTCTGTTTACGGGACCTGGGCCGGAAAGATCCGCCAGATTTTTGACGAGGAATTTCAGAAAGTGATTTCTGAGCCAAAGGCCCCCAAGTCTCGGCTTCATCCATTTCGGAAACCGAGAAAAAAGCCGCGTCCCGAAACCAATCCTCCCGCCGAATCAGCAGTTCGGTCCCAAGAGCCCAACGCATCCGAACCGCCAAAGTACCCGATCCCGTTTTCACTCCTCCTGATCCTTTACCTCCTCGCGTGGTTTTTCCCTGCCGCACTCGCCTGGCGGTGGATGAAGAAGCACCGCGAAAAAGCTTCGACCTGACGTAAATCCTCCCAGAAAAATCCCAGAACCTCCCAGAAAATGCTGATCAAAGACCGAATCAAGGAACTCCGCCGCGTCCCCGCCTCGCAGCTGATCCCCAATCCGAAAAACTGGCGGACTCACCCGGAAAAGCAGAGAAACGCCATTCAGGGCGTTCTGGCCGAAATCGGGTACGCCGACGCACTCATCGCCCGGGAACTGCCCGACGGCTCACTCATGCTCCTTGACGGACATTTACGAGCCGAAACCACGCCGAATCAGGAAGTTCCGGTCCTCGTTCTGGACCTTGATGAGGCCGAGGCGGATAAACTACTCGCGACCCTTGACCCCATCTCCGCAATGGCCGGCAAAAGTGACGAGCTGTACGCCGACCTGATCGCCGAAATGGAAACCTCGTCCGCGGCCGTGCGTGATTTGCTCGACCAAACGCTTGGAATTCCCGAGGGGATCGAGTCGGCCATTCCTCAAACCGAAGCGGTCATTCCGACCATTTTTCAGATCGTTGTCGATTGTGAATCGGAAGACGAACAGCGGGAACTGTACGAGCGCTTCCGCGGTGAAGGGCTGAAATGCAAGCTGATCAATCTCGTTTGAACCCTCAACCCAGGCAGGAAAACAAAATGGAAAATTTATTGCAGGTGAATCTTTCGGCGCCGCTTCACGAATCGTTCCGTGTGCAGCAGGTCGCGGGGATCTTCGATGTTCCGCTGGAAGAAAAGCTCACACAGAGTTTTGAGACGGAAATCCCCGATCTGGCCGCGGACGACTGGAAGATCGGCCTGATCGTCGGCCCGTCCGGCTCGGGAAAGTCCAGCGTCGCGCGGAAACTTTTCGGCCCGGACCTTTACGAATCGGCGCACTGGCCGGAAAACTCGGCGGTCATCGATGGTTTTCACGAAGACCTCTCCGCCCGGGAAATCACGGCGCTTCTGACCTCTGTCGGGTTTAGTTCCCCACCGGGCTGGGTGAAACCGTACCCGGTGCTGAGCAACGGCGAGAAATTCCGCTGCGACCTTGCCCGCGCCCTTTCGCTCGCCCGGCTTCCAAACGGGAAAAACCGGATCATCGCGTTCGACGAATTTACGAGCGTGGTCGATCGGACCGTCGCGAAAGTGGCGTCCGCCGCGCTTTCCAAAGGGATCCGCACCGGGTCGATCCCCGCCCGATTCGTCGCCGTCACGTGCCACTACGACGTGGCGGAGTGGCTGGAGCCGGACTGGATCCTCGACCTGGCCGTCAGAAAAGTCACACGGAGGCGTCTTCGGCGACCCGAGATCCGACTCGAAATTTTC
>JAFTCU010000176.1 GCA_017454585.1 Thermoguttaceae bacterium
AAAGCTCAGAAAGCCAAAGCTCAAAAAGCCAAAGCTCAGAAAGCCAAAGCTCAGAAAGCCAAAGCTCAAAAAGCCAAAGCTCAAAAAGCCAAAGCTCAGAAAGCCAAAGCTCAAAAAGCAAAAGCTCAAAAAGCAAAAGCCCAAAAAGCCAAAGCTCAGAAAGCCAAAGCCCAAAAAGCCAAAGCTCAAAAAGCCAAAGCTCAAAAAGCCAAAGCTCAAAAAGTAAAGGCGCCGAAAGCCAAGGACAAGAAAGCCGATGGCAAAAAAGAAAAGGCCAAGTAGCGTTTTCGCAGTTGTAACGCGAAACCCTGTATAGGGCTTCAGAACCGAATCCACCCCCCGCCCCTCACAAAAGAGACGGGGGTTTTCTTTGAAATATCTTTCGGCATACTCCCGATATACGATGAGAATACGATCACCCTACTAAGAGTGGTCTTCAGCCCGATTTTCCAGTAACCCCCTTGACAGCCTGATTTTTTATATTAAGATTAGGTTTATTACAACGTCCGGCCGGCACTGTTCCATTTATCTTATCCACGGAATGAAGGGATCGTTTAATGAAGTCCAAGGCGGTAAATCGTAAAATGAGAAATGGTCTTTTTTTAATTGTTACCAAACTGTTCGTTGTTTGGAGTATCGCTTCGGTCGTTCAGGCTGATGTGACAGAAATCGCTTGCCCGACTTTTCCGTCAGAGGTCCAGCTCGTGTGAACCAAAATTACAGGAATATCTTCGGCATTCCCGTATTTTGAGTGGTCGCACAGCTTGGAAGATAATGGTGAAAACTGGCAATACTCCGGTCTTTGCTGCAATGAGGACGGCGATTTTATCCGCTTCCCGGATGGCAGAAATATCTGGATTTCTGGTCCGAAATGTACCATGGAAGAAAAAGACAGGATTTTCAGGAGGGAACAGAAACGCCGCCTGGCCGAATTGCAGAAGAAGTTCAGGAAAAAATGGGACGCTTTGGAAATGCTGGTTTCTGAAGATGAGGAGAATGTCGCTTTCATAGCTGCGAGAGGGGAAAAACGTTACTTCTACGAAACGAAAGATGGGAAACTAACTCTGTTACAGAAGGTTAAAAACTGCTTGCTAAAGGCGGCATTCTCAATGATCTTGCCCATCTTCGCAAATCGCCTTACGATTATTTGATCTATGCGTTCGACGGCAGAAATGCCACGATCACAAGTTCTAATGGAGACGTATTTAGTTACGAGAACGCGTACTGGAACGGGATTTCTGAAAATTGCGAAAAATGGTCCCTCTGCGTTTTCAACCCGGAAAATCCCTGTGGTGATACATTTTTGCTTCTGAGTGACGGCCAGAAATTGGGACCGTTTGCGAACATTGGCAATGTTTTTTTCAGGCACGACGCATCATCGTGGGCTGCGGTGGTTCAAACGAAGGAGGACAGACGCTATACCGTCCTTTATAATGGGATTCCCGGCCCAAAATACGATAACATTCTCCGCCTTGAATCATATCCTGAATCGGACCATTGCCATACTTATGGGTTGCGGGACGGGAAATGGTATCGAATTAATATTCAACTGGATTGATGGGACTCCGTTTTCAAAATAAACTCAAATCAGGATGTTTTTGGAACTTCCCTCCAATACAATTTTTGAGCTTATATGGGGGGATTTTCTGAAAAAATTTGTCTGACGGTCTTGATTGCTGTTGTCTGCAAGATGGCGATGGTTTCAGCGGAAAATTAAACCAGGACCTCCGGGATACATTTTGACGATTCCGCCCTTCAAAGTCTCTAATAATCTGGTTTTTTGAAAAATTCTCTGGTATAATAATATGCAAACGAAAAGAAGACACCAAATGACAAAAAATTTACATTCAACTGTCAACTTTTCGCTTGCACTTGCCCACTGACCTGTTATTAATAACCAATTTTCGTCAGTCCCCCATCAAAAGTCGACCAAAACAGCAACCTTTATTCTAAAAATTTCACGAAATCTTCCCCACTGCCTTTCCCGCGCGAAAATCGGACCCTTGACAACGTGTTTTCTTAATATTATAATGGGCCTTATCATTCCTTCCGAAAGAAAACCCTTTCGAATGAAAGTGCAGCGAGCCATGACAGCCGACGAACTTTATCCGGCAAGGATAATACGAACGTGCGTTTTGATTTATCCGCAAAGGACGCAAAGAGGGGAGAAACAGATAGTTCAACAAGTTCACAGAGTTCTTCAGAAAGGAACAAACAGTGGGTAAAAAACACTAATCATCACTGGAAACCCACGCAAAGGTGCAACTGAGGGAATGGCCGACGCTTGCGTTCGCGCCGCCGCCTCGCAGAGAAGTTTGACAAATGAAAGAATGAAATAACATGAAAAAGAACCTTAAACTCCGCGCAGTAGTCGCACCTGCGCCGGTCGTCATTGCGGCCTCGTATGATGAAAAAGGCAAAGCGGACGCCTGCACGCTCGCATTCTATATGCCGTCCAGCCATTTCCCGCCGTGCGTGACGATCGGTATCAACGCCACCGCCAAGCGCAAGACACTCAAAAGCATACTTCGCTCCGGCGTGTTTACCATCGGATACCCAAGCATAGACCAGGCAGGAGAGGCCGACTGGCTCGGTATCGCCTCAAGCTGGGAACACGACAAAATCGCAGAAGTCGGCTGGACGGTTTCAAAAGGCGAAAAGACGGGCGCCCCCGTGATAAACGAATTGAAACTGACGCTTGAATGCAAGGTCGTGAATACCGTAACGGTCGGCAGCCACGTACAGATCACAGGCGAAGTCGTAAATATTCTCGCCGATGAAGAGATCGTTGACGAACGCGGCAAATACGATCTCAACAAGCTCAAACCCATCATTTACGACGAAGAAAAGCGTATTTACCTCGCCCACGGAGAAAAAGCCGCCGACGCCTTCAAAGCCGGGCTGGTATTCAGGAAAGATGATAATTGCAAGGAAACGACACCATGATCATACGAAAGTATCGTGAAGCCGATCTGGACGACATGATCGCCATCTGGAACGAAGTCGTCAAGGCGGGAGACGCTTTTCCGCAGGAGGAGCCGTTGACCCGCGAAACGGGCGAGGAGTTTTTCTCGTCCCAGACGCATACCGGCGTGGCGGTTGACGATGACGGCACGGTTCAGGGGCTTTACATTCTCCACCCGAACAACGTCGGGCGGTGCGGACACATCGCCAACGCCAGCTATGCGGTCCGGTCCGCTTGTCGGGGACAGCACATCGGCGAGAAACTGGTCATCGACTGCCTTGAACAGGCAAAATCCCACGGATTCGGCATCCTCCAGTTCAATGCGGTGGTCGAGGGGAATACCCATGCGCGCCACCTTTACGAACGCCTTGGTTTTACCCAGCTCGGCACGATCCCGTGCGGCTTCCGCATGAAAGACGGAACGTTCGCCAACATCTGCCCTTATTTCCGGGAAACCTGATTTAAACGTGATGTGGGATTTTTGTAATCCTTTTCGCTCCTTTACCGTCCTTTTCCCACTCGTAACTTAAAAACAAACGCCATGAACAGACGTGAATTTGGAAATCGGTTGTTTCGCCTGACCGGTGCGGGAGTCGCTGCCGGGTCGTTTTTCTCCGCGCCGTACGTTTTCGGGGACGATTCGGACGGGGCTGCCGTTGTGTCGCAGTCGGAAATGGAATCGATCTACGAGGAGGTCAAAACGCCGTACAAGTACGGGATCATTCTCGACAAGCTCAACGGTCAGCTGGTGGACTGCCCGTCGATGTTCCGGAAGGACGGCGTCTGGTACATGATCTTCATTTCCATGACCGGCGGCGTCGGTTACGAAACGTTCCTCGCCAGGAGCGACGACCTGATTAAATGGGAATATTTGGGGCCGATCCTCACGTTCCCGCAATCGGGCTGGGACGCGTGGCAGGTGGCGGGGTACGCCTCGCTGATCGACACGGCCTGGGGCGGTTCCGCGGAGATCCAGCAGTACGACGGCCGGTACTGGATGACGTACCTGGGCGGGAGTCGCAAGGGTTACGAGACCGATCCTCTTTCGATGGGCGTGGCGTTCACCGACGATCCGACCGCCGCCAAAGAGTGGACGCGGTACGAGCAGAATCCGATTTTCTCCCCGCAGGACGAAGACGCCCGGTGGTTTGAAAAGACGACGCTGTACAAGAGCACGGTAATTTGGGACAAAGCGCAAACCCTCGGCGTGCCGTTCGTGATGTACTACAACGCCAAGCACAGCGGGGCGGAACGGATCGGCATGGCGATCTCAAAAGACATGCGGAACTGGACGCGATACGGCGCCGACCCGGTGATCGACAACCAGCGCGGCATCTCCGGTGACCCGCAGATCGTCAAAATCGGCGATTACTGGGTCATGTTCTACTTCGGCGCGTTCTGGAAGCCGAAAGCGTTCGACACGTTTGCCGTTTCCAAAGATCTGGTCCACTGGACGAAATGGACGGGTACGGACTTGATCGCCCCCTCCGAACCGTGGGACGCGACGTACGCCCACAAGCCGTGGTGCGTCAAAGTGGACGGCGTCGTTTACCATTTCTACTGCGCCGTCGGCGACCGCGGCCGTGCCATCGCTCTGGCCACGTCGAAGAAGCTGTAAAGACGATGCCCCAAAAACAACGGCGGCGCATTTGATTGCGTCGCCGCGTTTCCTTCCTGCTATCGTCGATCCATTTCAGTATTAAAGGGGAATGCCGATCCCGACGGGCCCGACGCCGACGTGAAGACCAACGCCAACGCCATGACGACCAATGCCAATGCCTACACCTACATGGGGCCGAATCCGTCGGGCACGGCGCGGGGCGGGCTGATAAGCCCGTTGAGCACGGCGCGGGGCGGGTTGATAATTAGCTGTCGCGGGGGCCGGTTCAGGGCTGCCGTTTTCGGGAGTAGCGCCTTGGGCCATTGCCGAGCTGCTAAAAGCGATGCACAAGCAAACGATAATCATTGCTGCAAAAAACTTCTTCATTAAATCTGCCTCCTGTATTGGTAGGGCTGAGTAAAACCAAACAACTAACATTTTCCTGAATGATCGCTTGGATTCAAACCTGACCAATTGTTCATTCTATTATCAGTACGCACGGTTTGAAGAATAGTTCGCTCAAATTAACAATTATTTTTCAATAAGCATAAAAATTCCCAAAAAACCGGGACGGTGGGAGACGCGAGGGGTTGACACCTTACGTCTCATCGCTTTCATTGCGGATGGTTACAAAGTCCACGGGGCGCGCATCGGGCGGGAGATCATGGCCGTCTGCTCCGGTGTCGGGTTGACCAGTTCACGTTTTGCCGGGTCCCAAACCACTTTGCTCTTCGTTCGGACGGCGATGTCGCACAGGTGCGAGATCGTATCGCTTCGAACCGCGTCTTTGAGGCACGAAACCGGCGTTCGGTCGAACCGGACGGCATCGACGAAGTTCTGCGCGTGGTGCGTGCTGACGGTCAAAACCGGATCACTCAGATCGGGATCGGCAATCAGCTCGGGCGAGCTCGCCTTCAGGCCGGCGCGGTAAACGTCGATCCAGTCGCCATTCTCGCCGATGAACTTGGTGGAGTCCCGATTCGTCGCGACGAATTTGACCTTCACATCGCCGAGCATGATGTTCATGTCCCAGTCGTAAACGGTATTGTAGATCGGTTCGCCGATTTTGCCGGTCCCTTCAACGGTCACCAGCCCGGAAAGGTCGGCATCGCAGCCCCAGACCATGATGTCGAGCGGGTGGGCGCCCCAGCCGCCGAGGTAGCCGATCGACTGGTCGTAGATCCAGTACGTCCCCGACGGGCGGCAGCGGTCCGCGCAGTACGGCACTTTCGGGGCCGGGCCGAGCCAGCGCTCGTAGCCGTCTTCGCCCAGGTTTTCCGGGATCGGGCACGGCGTCGGATTCCCGCCGGTTCCTCCGTTGGGGGAGTAAACTTCGATCTCGCGGACCTTGCCGATCCGCCCCTGACGGACCATTTCGCAGCCGACGTGGCAGTGGGAGAGCGAGCGTTGCTGGGTCCCGTACTGAAAGTGGACTTTATTCTCCGCGAAGACTTTTTCGCACATCAGGACCTGCTCGAGCGTCAGCCCCAGCGGCTTTTCGACGTAGCAGGACTTCTTCGCCCGGGCAGCGTAAAGCGCGATCGGGACGTGCCAGTGGTCCGGCGTGCAGACCGTAACGGCGTCGATGGACGGGTCCTCCAGGATCTCGCGGAAATCCAGAAACCCTTTCCCGCCGCAGGCTCTGGAAATGCTTTCCCGGCGGCTTTTGTAGCAATCCGCCACCGCAACGACCTGGGCGTTGGAGCAGCTGAGCATCATGCGAAAAACCTGGGCGCCGCGTCCGCCCACGCCGATGCAGCCGATGTTGACACGCTCGGAAGCCGCGGCCTTTTCGCCGTCGCCAAGACAGGATGAAGGGATCAAAAATGGGGAACTGACGCCGGCGGTGGTCAGGAACTGAATAAAATCTCTGCGTTTCATGGCGATCAATGGTTGGTTAGGGGTTAAAAATGCGCGATCCCCGCGTTGGGGCAGGCGGTTTTCCGGTTCGGCGTCAGATCCGTGGAGATCTTGCCCGTGACGAGCAGAAGCAGGTCGCCCGAAACGTTCTGGATGAACGGGTCGTCCCACTGCTGCGGGCCGTGCCCGAACGCGGAATAGGCGGAAACGCCCTTTTCCTCTTTTCGAGCCCAAACGATCGGGAACGGCGGGCGGTTGTAGCAGTCGCCCTTCATCCCCTGCGTGTTGAGCGTCAAATAAACGTGCAGGTCACGGTTGAAGTTTTTCATGCAGTACCACTCCTCGAAACACCGGTGCGACTTCCCCGACACGGCCTTCAGGCTCGGCAGTTCCACCGGGTCGGCAAAAAGGACCTCCGCCTCCTGCTGCGGGCCGTGGATGATGAACTGCCCGCCGACCAGCCGGGTGAAAGGCGTCCGGACGCTTTCCGGGTCATTCCTGTACGTTTCTTCTGTCGGTTTGCTGACGTACTGTGTCCCGTTGCAGCGCCACGAGTCGGTCGTCGGGTGCAGCGACAAAAGCCCCACACCGGCGCGGACGGCCTCGACCAGTTTTTCCTGTGTCCCGGCAGGCACGGGATTGCCCGGGCACTGCGGATTGCGGACGTACAGGTCGCCGCTCGTGTACAGAATGATCGCGCTGAACTGTGTCAGGTCCTCGCCAAAGACGTTTCCGTCCTTGGTGCAAAGGACGTCGAGGCCGTTTTTCTCCCCGAACTCCCGAAAAAACGTCCCGCATTTGCCGGTCATGCCGTCGTAGTCCCGGGTCGGGTCGTGGATGTAGCCCGAACTGTAATCGTAGTACAGGACTTTCTTTCTGCCCTCTTGCGCAAGCAGCGGAGCGCCAAACGCCAACGCGCCGGAAAGGGCCGTCAATTTCAAAAATCGTCGTCGTTTCATATTTCTTAAATCCCGGATGCGGTCTTGAGCCGTATTTCTTCACTCCGAATTCCTCAGGCCTGATCCCAACGGTTTAAGCCTCAGATTTGTCAGGGAGTTTGCCGCCGCTTTGTACGTGAACGCCGTGCCGGACGCCCGGAATTCGGACGTTTTCGGGACGACCTTTTCCGGCTCGTCGAGGGAGTTGCGGTCCGTGGCCTTTTCGGAGGTCAAAACCGTTTCTTCGACCGTGAATTCCGGCTGGCCGGCCCAGTTTTTCAGCTCGATCCGGACGTCGGCCGGGGCGGCGCTCCGGTTGACGATGCGCACGAGCAGCTCGCCGGTTTGCGTGTCGCGATGGGCGAGGGCGAACAGATCCCGCGCCGGGGCTGCCGAAACGGCCGTGGGAAGCACGCGGTCGCCCTTCTGGGTCGCGAACATTTTCTGGACGTAGTAGATCGGCTGGCAGAACGTCCGGCGATTATCGAACCCGATCATCTGGACGGACCACGACGGGTCGTTCACGTTATGAAATCGCGGGGCGTACGAGGCCATGGTCACGTGGTCTGCGTTGCGTTCCATCCCGATCATCATGGCGGCTTCGCCCAGCGCGTCGTTCAGGTTCCCGTTATGGGTCTTCTGCTAAACGCCGAATTCGCAGATGTAAACCTTGAGATTCCCGCGCGTTTCGGAATCATACCGGTCGGGAATGACCGCCAGTTTGTCGGGCGTGGCGTAGAAGTGGTCGTCCCGAATGTCCACGTCTGCGTCCGGGATCTCGATGCACGAGATGTAGATCAGATCCGGGTATTTCGCCTTGAGAGCCGCGTGGAACACTTTATAGCGCGGAATGTACGCTTTGCTCCAGTTTTCGTTCCCGATCTCGACGTAGCGGAGGTTGAAGGGCTCGGGATGTCCCGCCGCGGCACGCATCGCTCCGTACGGGCTCGTGACCGGGCCAAGGGCGTATTCGATCGCGTTGAGAGCGTCGTCGATGAACGGCTGAAGGTCCTCGACGGGCGCCATGCCGCCGTCGCGGAACTCGCACACCATGCCGCAGCTGACAACGAGCATCGCCTCGGCGCCAACGTCCTCGCAGAACTGCAAATACTCGTGCAGGCCCAAGCCCTGGTTAGAGCGGTACCCCCAGAGGCTCCAGCGGGAGGGGCGGGTCTCGGTCGGGCCCAGAGTCGTCGTCGGCTGGTAGCGGTTGGCGATCGTGCACCCTTCCACGACGCACCCGCCCGGGAACCGGACGAAACCGGGGTTAAGGTCGCGGAACCGTTCGACCAAGTCCTTCCTTAGCCCGTTGGGGCGGTCATTGAAGGTCGGCGGAAAGAGCGAAACTTCATCGAGGTAAACCTTCCCCGGCTTCGTGAAAACCAGTTCGAGCCGCGCGTCGGCCGTCTCCCGACCGGTGAAAACGGCTTCGTACTTCGTCCACCCGGCCGAGGTGATCTCGAGCGTCGTTTCGCCCAGAACCGCATTTTCCGGCCCGACCAGCCGAACCGCAACGGCCGGTTTGTCCGCCGCGCGGGCGAAAACCGAGAATCGG
>JAFTCU010000177.1 GCA_017454585.1 Thermoguttaceae bacterium
AGTGCAGGACATAAAGATCACGGTCCTTTCGGGCGAGCCGGACCAGGTGCTGAAACTCTCGCCGCCCGCTCAGTTTGGCGAGGAATGCGAGGAGGCCGGGATCGTGAAACTCCCCGACGGCCGGCTTTTCTGCATCATGCGGACGGACGGCGGATTCCCGTTCTGGTCGCAGAGTCGCGACTCGGGCAAAACGTGGGACCGGCCGAAACCGCTTCTGAACCGCGACGGAGGGAAACCGTTCCTTCATCCGCGTTCTCCGTGCCCGATTTACGACTGGAAGGGCTGCGAGGCGGCAAGCGGGTACTACTTCGCGCTGGTTCACAATAAATTCGACTTTACGCAGAAAAGCTCGTGGCAGACGCGCGGGCCGCTTTTCCTCATCGCGGGAAAATTCATGCCGGACGCCGAGCAGCCGGTCTGGTTCCTCGACCCGAAACCGTTCGCGGACCGTCCGACGGGTAATTCGTTCTACACGAGCTACACGGTGCAGGACGGAAAGGGCGTTTTGTGGTTTCCGGACCACAAGTATTTCCTCCTTGGCCGCGAAATTGGCCCGGAGTGGTTTGAAGGAATTGATGAGATTCTGAAGAAATAAGCCGTCAGGCTTTCGGACGTTTATTCGATCCACCCACCGTGAAGCGCGTTTTCGGGGCGGGTGAGGCCTTTTTTATTCTGCGGCGTCACGATGTGCCAGACTTTCTTTTCGCCGGGGGAAGTCGAGAGGACGCGCCGGACCACGTCGCCCGTCCCGCCGGGTTTCAGCCCCTCCGTGCGGCCGTCCCAGAGGGCGAGCAGGTGGGTGGAGCGCATCGCCAGCTGCGCACCGAGCAGGTCGTACTGGAGGAGCCGGTTGAAATCCCCGCCCGCAAGCGCGAGCTGACGGTTTTCCGGCAGAAGCGGCAGTTCGACCGTTTCGTCCGCGCGAAGCAGAATGCGGTAAAACGCTTCTCTCGGCGACGGTTTTTCGTTGGAGCCGGCGTCAAAATCCGCCTCGTAGAACTGGATCGGCATCGGCAGAAACGCGGTCAGGCGCAGATTCGGGCGCTCGTTGGCCCGGAGTTCCAGCACGGTCTGGGCGACGAGCTGGTCGGCGCCTTCCGCCAGACCGTCCAGAACGCGAACCGGCTGATTGGCGTCAAAATTTTCCAGAAAGAAGCGGCGGATCTCCTCCCGGAGCCGCGGTTTGTCGGCCTCGCAAAGGTGGCGGTGCCCCGTCACGCCAACGGTGATCTGTGTTTCCATCGCGTGGTTCCTCGTTTGTTGATTTCAAGTCAGGACTGCGCAAACAGGAGTTTGTGCACCTGAAAATCCATTTCCTTCACGTCCCGCGGGTCTTCCGGCTCGAAAAAATGGCGGCGGAACATGATGAAGTACTGCCGCTCTGCCCCCGGGATCTCGTTCCAGCACGGGATGACGATCGGCGTTTCGGAAACGTCGTAGCGCGTCAAGATGAGGCTCTGGGCCGTGTGGTCGATCAGGATCGTTCCGTTCTGGAAGGAGAAAAGGGTCGATTTGAAGTTCCAGTTTTGCACCCAGTCGGTCCGGATGATGCCGGAAAAACCGCAGCCGGGCGCGGCGTATTCCGTCACCGACGACGTATCGAC
>JAFTCU010000178.1 GCA_017454585.1 Thermoguttaceae bacterium
AAGACTCACTGAACAACGAATTCCGTCCCGCGGGCAAAGAGCCGATCAGTATTCCGCCGTCCCTCCTGATCTCCGCCATGGGCCAGGTCGAAGACGTGCGCAAGTGCGTGACGATGGACCTGAAAGAAGCAGGCTCCGCGCTTTACATCGTTGGCGCGACACGCGAGGAAATGGGTGGTTCCCACTTCGGACTCGTCAACAAAATCCCCGGTGGCGAATGCCCGAAGGTCGATTTCCCGACGACGAAAAAGACGCTCAAAGCGGTTTACGACGCGATCCAGGCCGGTTTGGTCCGTTCGTGCCACGACCTTTCCGAAGGCGGGCTGGCGGTCGCCGCGGCTGAAATGGCCTTTGCCGGCGAGCTGGGGATCGAGCTGGACCTGACGGCCGTCCCGTTCGCCGGAAACGCCTCCGACGCGGCCATCCTCTTCAGCGAGTCGAACACGCGCTTCCTCGTGGAAGTCCGTCCGGAAAACGAAGCCGCGTTCCAGGCCGCTCTTGAGGGCGTCGCCTGCGCGAAGATCGGCACCGTAAACGACGGCACAAAAATGACGGTCAAGGGCCTCACCGGCGCGGCGGTCATCGACGCGGAACTGGCCGAGCTGAAAAACGCGTGGCTTAAACCACTCGACCTTTAATTCCGGAAGGACGGCGGCTCGCCGTCCGCGGCCGGCTCGGCCGCTGAAGCGGGGAAAACTGTGGCGTTTAGCCGCTCATTCAGTGTGTGTTTTGTTTCACTGTTTCGAAAAGAAAGAAAACTTGAGCCTCCCTGAAAGGGGAGGTGGTCCGAAGGGCCGGAGGGGTTCTGGAACTAATGAAAACTCAACAAAGGTTTGAGCGGGTCACATTTCCCCTTGATGTAGCGGAAATGAATGTCCTTCAGGGGTACAGCCTCGTAAAAGCGTGGCGGATTTACCTGAAAAAAACGCAAAAAGAAGTGGCGGCGGCTTTGGGGATCACCCAAAGTGCGTTTTCCCAAATCGAGAAATCCAACTCAAATCACACGGAAACACTCCTGAAAATCGCAAATTATTTCGGAATTTCCATCGAGCAGTTGGAAGGCTGAAAACGCAATCCATTGGAGAAAGCCATGACCCTGAACCCAACCATTCGCGCGACTTACGTCTGGCTTGTGTTGGTGTTTCTGGCAGACTTTTCCTTCGTTGGAGGGTTGGTTTGGCCGGAAGAAGGCGGGATCCTTGCGACACTCGTTTCCATCCCGGTTTTGTTTTTGGCCTTTCCCCTTTCCGCGGCGGCGGCTTTTTCCGAGCTTCCACCCAAAATTCAAGCGCTTCCGTGGATCAAAAACCAGCGCAGCCGTCCTCCGGCAATTTTTGCCTTTATGCTCGCTGCGTTCATTTTTGGTCTGATCCCATTCCTGACTTCAAAAGGGATGGCCACCGGTGTCGGCTGGTTCGCGTTTTTGTCGCTGGCCATTCTTGAGCTTCTGACGATCCATCAGACGCTCCGCCTTTTTTTCCGACATCGTGAGCGCTGCGTCCTTCGCGCCGTGATCACCCAGTTCCTCGCGTTCCTCCCGACCGCGTTTTTAATCGTTGTTTCCCTGCTCGAATTAACGTTGGAACTGTTTTGGACTTAAAAATTTTAACAAAATCAATAGAAATCAAAGGCGTGTCATTCCTTGCGTCAGGTTTATCCAGTCACGCTTTTTTCCTGTGGAGAATTAACTAATGAAACCAAACGTTTTAATCATGCGTGCCCCGGGCACCAACTGCGACCTGGAAACGGCTTACGCCTTTGAAAAGGCCGGCGCCGCGACCGAACGGATCCACGTGAACCGTCTGCTCGAGGATCCCTCCCTCTTCGGGAATTTCCAGATCCTCTGTTTCCCCGGCGGGTTCAGCTACGGCGACGACATTTCGTCCGGCCGGATCCTTTCGAACCAGCTCCTCCACCACCTTTCCGACCAGCTTCAAAAGTTCCGCGACGACGGCAAACTCGTGCTGGGGATCTGCAACGGTTTCCAGATCCTGATCAAAACCGGCCTTCTGATCCCGGTGGACGGCGAGCCGCTCGCGACGCTGGCGTGGAACAACTGCCAGCGCTTCCAGGACCGCTGGGTCGAGCTGGAGAAGCACCCGAACTGCAAAAACGTCTTCCTGAAGGGGATCGATCGGCTGTACATTCCCGCCGCGCACGCCGAGGGGCGTTTCGTCGTGAAAGACGCCGAGACGCTCAAGAAGTTCGAGGAGAACGGCCAGATC
>JAFTCU010000179.1 GCA_017454585.1 Thermoguttaceae bacterium
GCCCCGAACTGGACGAAAGCGTTTACGAGATCCTCGGCGTGCGCAAAGCGATCGAGGCGTTCCAGAGCTACGGCTCCACTGCCGCGGTGGAGGTCCGGAAACAGATCGACGACTGGAAAAAGCGCATTTAAAATTTAAAGACCCCACTGAAAGGGGGGCTGGCTCGCGAAGCGAGACTGGGGGGTTAAAAAAACGAGGAAAACCAGGCCCCGCGTCCAAACCCCTCCACCGCCTGCGGCGGTCCCCCTCCCCTTTCAGGGGAGGCTTCATGTAATTTTCCCCACGAATATTTTACTTTTTCAGGTTTTTCCATGCCCACCCCATTCCGTTCCTTTTTCGTTTTCACCCTCGCCATGCTCCTGACCGCGGGGGCCTGTTTTGCGCAGACGCAGACGTTTTGGCTCGATGAGATGAACCTCTCGATGACCCGCTGCGGCTGGCGTTCACCTCAAGTCCAAAAGTCCGTTGGCGGTGGTGAACTCGCCATGGGTGGGAAAGTGTACAAACGCGGCTTCGGAACGCACGCTCCAGCGGAGATCGACCTTTATAATCCGGCCAAAACCGGGACGTTTTTCGCGGAAGTCGGCGTCAGCGATGAGTTTGAATCGACCGGCCCGCTCGCAGTCGTCGTTTATGCGGACGACCAAAAAGTCTGGGAAAGCGGCGAGATGAAAAAGGGCCACGCGCCAAAGCCCGTCAAAATCGACCTGACCGGCGTGGAAATGCTGAAAATCATCGTTGATAAAGGGGAGGTTTATTACGGCGACCACGCCAATTTCGGCGACGCGCGAGTGGAACGTCCCGCCGACGCAAACGCTCCCGCTCCGACGCTGAACCGCCCGCCGCGCAGGATCTTCGACGAAGACGGGAAGGAAATCCCGATGAATGACGAAAACGGCCGCGAGTGGTACGTCACGCGAAACCTCATCCAGAAGGGGATGAGCGACGAAATCAAAGCCCAGACCCTGCACCCGGCCGCGACCATCCTCCCGACCGACCGCGACCCGCTCGATGTCGCCGTGCGGCGGATCTACCCGCTCATCGACGCTCTCCGCGCCATGAAGAACGGCCCGAAACTCGAAGCCGAGGCCAAAGCGCTGGAAGATCTGAACGCCAAAGCAAAATCGATCCCGGTCGAAAACCTGGCCCAGCGCAAAGCCATTTTTGCCGAGGTGACGGCTCTGCGGCGCAAGATCATGCTTCAGAATCCCCTGCTTGACTTCACCGACCTGGTCTTCCTGAAACGCCACTACTTAAACGGCACGCGGCCCGAGGTTTTCGGCTCGCACATGTGCGACCAGTACTTCGGTTTTCACCAGCAGCCCGGCGGCGGTCTGTACGTCCTGAAAAATGCGTTCACCGACCACCCGGAAGTCGTTTCGGTGCTCGAAGAGCCGATCCAGAACGGCCGGAACGCGGGCCGGATGCTCGACAAAACCTGGGCGTTCATTTCGCCGGAGCTTTCCTACGACGCCAAAACGATTTACTTCGCCGCCTGTGACACTTCGCCGGAACGTTACAAATACGAGTGGACGCCCGACACGTGCTTCCACATTTTCAAGGCCGATTTTGACCCGGCGACCGGCAAGGCGTCCAATCTGACGCAGATCACTGACGGCGCGTTCAACGAATTCGACCCGTGCGTTCTTCCGAACGGCCGGCTCGTTTTCATCTCCGAGCGCCGCGGCGGTTATGGCCGATGCCACGGTCGCCCGGTCCCGACGTACACGCTGCACACGATGAACGCGGACGGGTCGGACATCACGACGATCTCCTTCCACGAAACGAACGAGTGGGCGCCCGTCGTGGATCACAGCGGCATGGTGGTTTACACGCGCTGGGACTACGTGGACCGCGGCGCGAATAACGCACACCATCCGTGGATCACGACCCC
>JAFTCU010000180.1 GCA_017454585.1 Thermoguttaceae bacterium
ATGCGGAAAGAGGCCAGGTCACCGGCACTCCGGTCGGCTGCGGCTGCGGTGACGGCGTGATCGACTGGAAACGCGTGATCGAGATTTGCAAGAAGTGCCCGAACGACCTCGTTTTCTCGGTCGAGTGCGGAAGCATCGACGAAGCAAAACGCAGCTACGAGCATCTTTCCTCGCTTCTGTAACAGTCTTTCATTCAGTTGTGCGGGAAAAACCTCATTTGAGAGATTTTTCCTGTACGACTTCAAAAACCTTTGATTATGTAGTCTGACATTATAATTAAAATCTCCGAATACATTACTACATCCATTCGATCTGATAATTGTTGATCGGACCTGGAAATGTCTGTTATACAGTATTGACGAATTCCTGCTTGTGGTATAATTCAAATGCGGACATGGTTCTTCCTCGTGTATATGGTTTGCTGTTTTTTTTACATTATACACTGAACCTGTCCGCGTTTTAATTATTTTTCCGGTACGCGGTTGCCGGATGAACCCCTTTTTTTAGGTCACTGGGAATTTTTTGGGAAAATCTTGTGAATTTATCTGGCCGACTCCTTGAAGGTTTTCATCCAATCGATTATACTGGATTTTTGTGGAATTTTAAACTTTATCCGTCTTTTTGAGAATTAAGAACACTTTTTCGTTATATTATATGGAAGGGCTTACGTCACCTATGTGGCTGCCATTTGATTTTTGACCGTCCAACCTGTTTTTCCTTTGGAAAGGATCCCAATGAACACACTGATTTGTCTTCTGTCCGGACAACCGGTTCCCAATTTGATGTCCTGTGCCGCTTTGGAGCCCGACAAGATCGTTCTGGTCCAAACATTCAGAATGAAGTGTCAGAATGTTGCCGACAGGTTCCAGAACGCTCTGAAGAAAATGGGAATTCTGGTAGATACTGAAGTCGTGGATGTGGATCCGGGAGAGGATAACCATTTTTTATTTCTCAAAGATTTTTTTCGCCGTGAATTGCTCGATGCGTTTTCTGGGGACACTTTTTTGCTGAACCTGACCGGGGGGACCAAGCCGATGAGTATCGCTTTGTACCAGACGTTCCAAGCTCATCCGAAAGCGAAATTCTATTACTTTGATTTTGATTCTCCCTGCGAGATCATGGATTTCATCGGGGGCGGGAGCTCGGATGTTGGACAGATTCCGCTCGAGGCGTTTCTGGCCGGGTACGGCTTCAAGACCGTCAAATCGATGAAACACATCGAGGCGGCAGAGAACGCCGCGCTCGAACGAGCTCAAACGACGAAGATCCTCGCGTCCTGCTGCAATGACCCCGAATTCAGAATCTGGAAAAAATCCGAAGATGATGAGGATGAAAAAGCAAGTCGGGATTGGCTTGTGGAGGCCATGAGGCACAAGACCCCTTCCACCTTGAAAGAAGGTCTGCTGCATCCCTCTGATCCGAAAATTGCCCAGGCGTTAGCCGACTGCTTCCACCTGGAGCAAAACGCGGACGGCACGTTGAGCGGGACTGTCAACAAATACGATGTCAAGTATCTTGACGGCGGCTGGCTCGAAGAGTTCATCTGGCTCACATTGCATCATTACGAAAGGAAATATGAACTTGGCGACCTGCATTTGGGCCAGGTGATTCAAAAGGAAGGTTCCAAGACATCCAATGAGCAGGGTCAGGTGATCGAAAAGAGACCCCCACAAAATGAGGTGGATGTTTCCTTTATGCGCAACAACACCTTCCACGTGTGGGAATGCAAGACCGATTTTCAGGAAAAATTGCCGCTTTACCTGTACAAACTCTACGCGGTTCTGGGAGAACTGAAGGCACTTGGTACACGATCTTCCCTGATCTCCAATTGCTCGATAATCACGACCGATGAGAGCAAAGAGCGCGCCAAACTTCACTCTACGAAGCTGATCGACGCGGAATCGATTCACAATCTGGCGATAGATCCCGAAAAAGAACTTGAAAAGATATTCAATCCCTCAAGATCCTGAGATTTTTGAAGACAAGATTGAAATTACATGCCAATAATGGTTCATCCAGTAACCGCGCACGTGGAAATAATTAAAAATGTGGACAAGTTCAGTCTGTAATTCAAAAAAACAGCAAACCATATACACGACGAGGAACAATGTCTGCATTTGAATTATACCCCAGTCAAGGTTTTCATCAATGCCTGACCACTGACATTTCCCAAAAAAGACTACAGAATCATAATCTTGGCTATTCTGAGGACCGATTAACTTTATTGTCCTTTGTGCGCCTTGAAAAAGATTAGTCAGGTCTATGATTTTCGTGATGGAGAATACTTTAGGCTAAAAATCCTGGGAATCAAAAGGTGCCGGTCCATACTTGTCGGATGAACCCTTTTTCTTAGCCCACATTCCGCCGATCGTGAAAAGGGAGCCACCGCTCTTATTTTCACGATTGAGCACAAACAAGCATGGAGATTATCAGAAAATTTTGCCACTTCCCATTGCAAAAAAGAAAAAAGTTTGATAGAATGCATCTTTGTTCACAGAACTCCACTAATTTTCATTTTCAAGAGGCAAAGTATGAAAAAAATCCCGGTCATTTTAACCATCTTATTTCTTTGTACCTTACTTGTTTCGTGTCATAAGGCCGGAGATGTGCGCACTTGGAGTTATGGTAGCTACACTGTCGAAGGCGAGTTTGTCGAACTGGCAGAAAATGGAACGACCGTTTGTATTCGTAAAAAAGATGGGAATATCGTAAACATCCCGCTGTCAAAACTCTCTCAAGCTGATCAGGATTATGTAAAAGATTCTGATCGTCCTATTGAGGGGGAATCTGCGACGTTAATGCTTCCTAATGCGCCACATGCGGGAGACCGTGTGGTTTTGAAGGTGGATAACGTAGAATTTGCCTTCCGTTGGTGTCCTCCGGGGAAGTTCGTAATGGGAAGCCCCGAGAGCGAGCCTGGCCGGCGCAGTACTGAAAAGCCTCATCTGGTTCAGTTGTCGAAAGGTTTCTGGATGCTGGAAACAGAAGTGACGCAAGCCCAGTGGAAGGTTGTCATGTGTACGAGTCTGGAAGAACAGGCCCAAAAAATGCTCAACGACGACACGCTTTATAAGTTTTCCTCAGGAGAGAAAACTCTTCGGGACTATTTCGGTTTCAAACAAAATGAAACGAGCCGCACGATCCACGGCAAGGGTGATACATACCCGATTTACTATGTAAACTGGCACGAGAGCATGGAATTTTGTCGTCGTTTAAGCTCATACCTGAATCTGTGTGTCCAGCTTCCAACGGAGGCGCAGTGGGAGTACGCTTGCCGAGCTGGCAGCACGATGGCACTTCCGAACGGGCCGATCAAGATCAAAGGGAAATGCGACGCTCCGGCACTTGATCCGATTGCGTGGTACGGCGGAAATAGCAGTCAAGGGTTCGTGGGGACAAGCCCGTGGAACTCCAGCAGCTGGTCGGAGACCCAGTACCCCGGCGGCCCTTGTGGAGCGCACCCGGTGGGCAAAAAGGACGCGAATGCCTGGGGCCTTTATGATATGTTGGGAAACGTGTGGGAATGGTGTTACGATTACTATGATGCAGCTTATTACGTCAGGTCTCCATTGAGCGACCCGAAAAACACAACGGTTTCTACAGGCCGCGTGGATCGTGGCGGAAGCTGGTACGACCACGCTGAGTACTGCCGCTCGGCGTACCGCGGCGAGAATGCGCCTGACTTCCGGGATGACCTCCTTGGTTTCCGCGTCCTTTTAGTTCCCGGTCAAGAGAAATAGACAGGCAACCTTAAACCCACCCTCGCTGATCGTGAAGAGAGAAAGCTCTCTTTGCACGATCGGCAGGCAAGGAAACGGGCGAAATTTTCTGCGTTTCCTGAACAAAAATGCGAGAATTAGCAGTTTTTTTATAGGTAGCCATCGTTTTGGTTGTTTATGGCTCAACCTTCGATCTCGCCGCGGGCACGGCGGGTGAGGTAATCTTTTGTCACTTTCCAGACGACAGGCGAAAGCAGGACAAGCGCCACGAGGTTCGGGAACGCCATAAGGCCGTTGAAAGTATCGGCAATCCCCCAAACGACTGAAACGGTCAGGTAAGGGCCAATGGCGACGAAGAGAACGTAGAGCATACGATACATCTTGATGAGCCATTGCCGGTTTGAACCTACGAGATATTCAAGGCATTTCTCGGAGTAGTAGTCCCAGCCAAGAATCGTCGTGAACGCGAAGAACGTAAGCGCGATCATCAGGAAGAACGATGCGATCGTTTCAGAGTGTGGACCGATAAACGCAAGTCCACGGCTGAATGCCTCGATGGTAATGTCAACCCCCTTGAGTCCAAGCGATGGTTCCCACGTACCCGTGACGACAATTACAAGACCTGTCATCGAACAGACGATGATCGTGTCGATGAACGTCCCCGTCATGCAGACAAGGCCCTGGCGCGCCGGCTCGTTCGTCTTTGCCGCGGCTGCCGCGATCGGGGCGGAGCCAAGTCCCGCTTCGTTCGAGAAGATTCCTCGCGCAATACCCTTCTGCATCGCGATGAAGATCGTGCCAACCATACCGCCAGTAAAAGCCGCAGGGTTAAACGCGGCACGAACGATGAGATCGATCGCCGGTAAAATCTTTGAAATGTTGCCGAAAAGGATGATCAAACAAATAAGGACATAGAACAGCGCCATGAACGGGATGATCACCATCGATACGCTTGCAATACGTTTTAGCCCGCCAATAACGACGAGAGCGGTACAAATAGTGACAAGCGCGCCGGCTATGATTATGGAGAGGGAATACGTCGTGCCGAATATTTGGATACCAGTCGCAAAGTCGTTCGGATTAAAATTCGGGTCGAAGAATCGCTGGGTCGCCGAGGTGATACCGTGGACCTGCGTGATCGTTCCGATACCGAGAATACCGGCAACTACTCCGAAAAACGCGAAAAGGACGGCGAGCCACTTCCAGTTCTGAATGCCAAATACACCTTTCAGTCCCTTCTCGATATAATAGAACGGACCGCCCAGGACCCGGCCGTCGGGTGTGAATTCGCGGTACTTGACTGCAAGCAGGCCTTCGGCGTACTTCGTTGCCATACCGAAGAAAGCGGCAACCTCCATCCAGAACAAAGCGCCGGGACCGCCCGTGCCGATGGCCGTCGCGACGCCGACGATGTTCCCGGTGCCGATCGTCGCAGAGAGAGCGGTACAAAGCGCACCAAACGCGGAAACATCGCCCCGGGTTCCCTCCTCGGTGTGAAACATGTAACGAAAAGCATTTCTCAGGTTCAGGAGGTGAAGGAACCGCAGCATGCACGTAAGGAGGATCCCTGTAAACAGGATCGTGATGATGAGCGGCAAACCCCAGATGAAATTGTCTGCCTTGTCAACCAGTGTCGTTAGTGAGGCAAGCCAGTCATTCGAGGTCTCAACCGTTTTCGTGACCGCGATTGGAAGCGCTGTCGCAGCAACATTATTTGTCATCTGATCCACCTTTTCTTTTTACATATTTTCTCCGCGCCAGTATTAAATGACCGATTTTTATACTTCAAGGCCGCTTAATGCTCACCACGTGCCATTTTGGGAGAATGATTCGGCCAATTGCGGATCAGTTGTCAAGCATCTGTTTGCAGATCTGGCTGCATTCCCAAAGCATTCTTGGCAGGTGGAAGCACCCCTTGAAAATGTTCCCCTTTTGCGTTGAGGAGATGGTGCCGTCGCGGTGGAGGTACCCGAACCAGTCGCCGTACTCGCGGTCAGTAAAGTGCTCAAACGCCCAGTCGTGGACCTGCTTGTGCATGTCGGCGTACTTTTCATCGCCGGTAAGCTGGTACGCCAGAAGCGTCGCGATGATCGTTTCGTTGTGGTTCCACCAGAATTTCATGTCGTGCCAGTACTCGACGGACGGTTTGTCGTACACGTCGCGGAAATAGAGCATTCCGCCGTATTCTTTGTCCCAGCCGCGCTCCCACATCCAGTCGAGAATGTCGAGGCCGGTCTGGATGTAGTCCTGCCGGTTCCGCCGTTTTCCTTCGTCCATGATGAACCACGCGCCTTCAATGGCGTGGCCCGGGTTGAGCGTCCGCCCCTCGCAGGAGTCCACGATGTCGCCGTTCGGCGCGACGCACTCCATGACACAGCGAATGTCTGGTTTCATAAAGTACTTCTGAATTTTCTCGATGCACTCGTCGATCTTCGCGTCGGCGCCCTCTAGCTGGATGGAATCCCGAAGCTGCTGGATCGTCGCAATGAGGATGGCGTAGTAGCCCAGCCCGATCATGGGGCGGACGTCGGTGAACTTGGGCGGGTTCGGCACGTGGTTGGCGAAAATGTTGTAGCACTTGAGCGCCAGTTCCTTCGCGTGCTCGGAGCCGTCCGCCTTGGCCAGCTCGCCGAAGGAGATCGCTCCGAACGACTCGCTGAACGCGTAGCGGCGTTTGCGGATCGGGCGGCCGTCGCGGGTGAGCTGGAAGAACATCCGCCCGTCCTCGTCGAAGGCGTATTTCTCGACGAATTCGAGCTTATGCCGGCACTCTTCGAGCCAGACGGTATTTTTCAGATTCGTCTCGCAGTTGTTGTACAGGTGGCCCATCACCCAGGCGAAACGGCCCTGCTGCCAGACGCCCTTGTCGGTGTCGAAGAGGTTGCCCTGCTGGTCCACGCAGGTCATGATCCCGCCCTGTTCGTGGTCCACGGCATGGTTGAGCCAGAAGGGGATGGAGTCGTTAAACAGCGTATTGGTGTAAAGCTGGTACAGTTCGTTGATTTGATCTTTTGTGTAAGCCATGGCATTAATTAAGTTAGGAGTTAGGAGTGAGGAGTTAGGAGTTGGAAATGGAAGGCGGTAATGAAGGCCGCAAGGCCGGAATTACGCGCCTTTCAAGGGTTGAAGTCTTTCTGCAAGCCGCATTACGCGAAGCGTCAACTTCTAACTCATAACTCCTAACTCCTCACTATTTTTTACGGTTCGATCACTCCGAGCGCTTCGATCCGGGCCAAAATGTCCTTCTTGCCTTCCGGGGAGATGGACTTGAGCGGGAGGCGGACGTCGCCCAGATCCAGACCGTGCGCAGCCATCATGACCTTGCCGGCCGCCACGCCGCCGTACTGGACCAGAATGTCCACCACCTGGCAGACCTTCCGCATGGAGGCCTGCACCGCGTCGAAGTCGCCGGCTTTCAGGTCGCGGACGATCTTCAGGTACGTCGGGGCCATGTAGTTGTATGTGCTCCCGATCGCGGACTTCGCGCCCAAGGCCACCGCGCCGGCAAAGAATTCATCGACGCCGAACGTGATGTCGTACTTGCCGTCGAGCGCCGCCATGCAGTTCTGGTACTCGTACAGGTCCACGCTGTTGAACTTGATTCCTGCCAGCTGCGGCATACGCTTGTCTGCGCATTCGAGGAACTTGACCATCGGCAGGCTGATCCCGGACATGCCGGTGTGGTAGTAGTAGAACGGGAGGTCCGGCGCGGTTTTGACCGCTTCGATGCAGTAATCGACGAGCGTCTCGATGTTGCCCGGCTTGAAGTAGTTGGCGGGCACGACGCTCACCGCATCGCAGCCGACTTTCTGGGCGTGGGCCGCCAGTTCCTGAACGTCTGGCAGAGCCAGCGCGCCAACGTGGGCGATGATCGTCAGTTTCCCCTTGGCGGCTTTGACCCACTCGGCCATGACGGTTTTGCGTTCCTCGACGGAGCAGGAAATTCCCTCGCCGGTCGATCCGCAAATATAGACGCCCATGACGCCCTGACGCTGAAGCAGCTCGGCCTGTGCGCCAATGACTCCGTAATTAACGCTTCCGTCAGCGTTGAAGGCCGTATGCGTTGCCGCGATAAGTCCCGATAATTTTTTCATATTGATTACTCCTTTCAAGTGGTTAAAATTCTAATCGACCTCTTCCGGCACGTATTTCCACGTCAGACCGTCCAGCTGATCCATCGTCGACCGGCCGGTCAAGAGGGAAACGACGTACCCGACCACCACGCACGCCAGCAGTCCCGCGACGCTGTAAAGCAGGAAGTGCGGCTTGACCGGCACGACGTTCGTATAGATCAAAACGATGTTGACGATGTAGGACGCCGCCAGCCCGGCAACCGCGCCCGCCCCGTTGATCCTCGGGATGAAAAGGCCCATGACGAAGAGCCCCGCCAGCCCGCTGGTCAGGATCCCGATGACTTTCTGGAACTCCATAAACAGGGATTTGATGTCGATCGTCGCGATGAGCAAAGCGAAGGCGATCGCGGCCGTCCCGAAGATGAACGACGCCCATTTGGCGACCTTGAACGCCTTGACCTTGTCGTTGCTGATGAACCGGCAGTAGAAGTCTGACATGAATGCCGTAGACGCCGAGTTGAAGTTTGCGGAGAGCGTGGACATTGCCGCGGCAAAAATGGCCGCGATGAGCAGGCCGGAAACGCCCGTCGGCAGGCTCGAAACGATGTACGTCGGGAAGACCGCATCGTTCTGGTACATCGACCAGTCAAACGAGCCGGCGTTCGATTTGTAGTACGCGTAGAGCGTCGTCCCGATGAAGTAGAACAGCGTGCAGCTCATCACCGACAGGATCCCGTTGAACCAGATGGAGCGGGCGGCCGCCTTTTCGTCTTTGGTGGTCATGTACTTTTGAACGATCGTTTGGTCGGACGTGTAGGAACTGAGGTTGATGGCGATCCCGCCGATAAACGTCACCCAAAAGACGGGCTCCACCAGGGACCAGCTAAAGTCGAACGCGTGAAATTTCTGATTGGCCATCGCCAGCTGGAACACGCCGGACACGCCGCCGTCGGTTCCCATGATCATCATCGTGACGGCAATCAGGGCACCGCCGACCAGAACCACCGCCTGGATGAATTCCGACCAGATTACCGCGCTCACGCCGCCGATGGTCGAGTAGATCACCGTCACCGCCCCCACCAGGACGATGGAGACGAAGAGGTTCATGCCGACGATCACCGAAAGGGCCAGCGCTGGCAGGTACACGACGATCGCCGAACGCACGATCATGAAAATGATAAACGCCGCGGAAGCGAAAACTCGGGAGAAAACGTTAAAACGCTTTTCCAGGTACTCGTAAGCCGACGTGATCTTCAGCCTCCGATAGAACGGCAAATACAGGTAAACGACGATCGGGGCGAGAATGAAGATCGCGAACGTCATCGGGTACATCCACCAGGAGGAACTGAACGTCATGGCGGGGATCGTCATGTACGTGATCGACGAAAGCATCGCGGCAAAAATCGCCACGCCGTTGACCCACCACGGGATCCGGCCGCCGCCTTTGCAGTAGTCGTCGATCCCCTTGTTTTTCCGCATGAAGAAGTACCCAAAGGGAAGCATCAGGCCCAGGTACACTAAAAAGACGGTCCAGTTTACGGTCCCGAACGTCCGGTCAAGCGCCAGATTGAGGACCTGCAGGCCCGCCCAGCGCTGCGCCGGTTTGACTTCCCCGCCGACGACCAGGAGCTGATTGCTGAAGTTCATCACCGCCGCGCCGCAGACGGGCGTGGGGATCGTCACGTTCCCCTTTTCGAAAAACGTTCCTTCTTCGATGACCGTATGGTAAACGAACATCCGTTTTTCCCAGTTGAACGACTCAGGCGTCCGGGCGTAGTACTGGGCCAAATATTCGTCTTTCTCCGGGCCGGTAAGCGCGTTGAGCTTTTCGTTCACTTCCGTCCAGACGTCGGCGTTGACGCCGCCGACGAGGAGGATCGACTCGGAGCCGACGACGACCGCCGTGGAACCGATCGAGCAAAAATGCTCGCCCTTGTATTCGAGGTCAGCCAGGCGGGTCCATTTGACCTTCAGCGTCCCCGCGTCGTCCCGATCCGGCTGCATTTTCCAGACGTCGTACAGAGGTTTTCCGTTCGCGCCCTCCGCTTTGTCGTATCCGCCAAAAACAAACAGGGAGGTCGTATCGTGGATCGTATCAAGATTGGAAATACGAACCGCGCCGGCCGGCTGGGAACGCACGACACCGTTTTGTACGTCATCCGGAATGCCGTCCAGCTCGACCCATTTCCCCCCATCCAGAGCAAACAGTTTCCCGCTGGCGAAAACGTACGGGACCTTGCCGATCACTCCGCCGCAGCCCATCGAACACGGGGCGGGCAGATCCGGCCCGGACGTCAGCTCGACCGAATCGGTCTGGGCGTTGAAAACGGCTTTCCAGACTTTGGCCGACTCGCCGTTTTCATTCGCGCCGCCGCAGAGCAGCAAATACGAATCGAACGCCACCGTGACTCCTTCCGCGACCGGCTCAGGAAGTCCCTCGGGCGATTCCTTGCCATCGACAAAAACCCGCACCGGTTTCGCTTTCCAGACGGTTTTCCCGTCCACGGTTTCCTGAACGAGCCGGGAAACGGTCCGGGCGTAACACTTTTTTCCGCCGTCCGCGACAGGAGCGTCAAAATACGAACCGCCAAAGGTCAGCGCGACCTTCTGAAGATCGCCTGGGGCGGCGTTCGTCTTGCCAACGACCCCATAAAATGGGCGAGCGACCGCTTGAGGAAGAACATCCGACTGTGTTACCCATTGCAAACTGGCGTTGTTCTCAAGTCCCTTCGCTGAAAATGAGGTAAAAAATAGAATCGCGACAATAGCCGCAGTGTAAATGATGTGTCTAATGTTCATTGCATCGTCGTTTTCAAATGCGGAAATGATCGTAAGGAACGTTACAGGCACCGTCAAACATTTCTCTAATATCTCTTTTTATACTAACATACTATTTTACACTACCTTCAAAACTACACAAGAGGGGCCACTACAATAATTAAGGAAGTTCACGAAAACTTACGAGGCTTTTTCATTTTAACCACCCAATAACCGTTTGTAATTCCGGTTCATCCGACAAGTGCGTACCGACACCTTTTAATCCCCAGGATTTTTAGCTTGATGTATTCTCCATCGCGAAAACCATAAGCCTGACGTTTCATCGTCTTGATCTTGTTGTTCAGTCCTTCCAATGGACCGGTGAAGGAAGAAGAGAACCTGGAGGATGTTTTGGCTCGGGAGTGGCCCAAGTCTCGTCGTAAAAGAAATTTCAGACCCTATCGCCGCAGATGGAAGCGGTAGATTTTTTTGTGTTTTTTTTCAGAAAAGGCCAAACCATTGATCC
>JAFTCU010000181.1 GCA_017454585.1 Thermoguttaceae bacterium
GATGACGATGACGACGATGATGAGGAGATGATCAGTTATGAGCCGGCCCTGTATCGCGCGTGCAAGAAAGGGAATCTGATGAAAGTACAGAAGCTCATCAGCCAAGGCGCTAACGTGAACGAACGGACCAACGAAGGCGAAACCCCACTTCACGGCGCTGCTGACGAAGGTCAGATCGAAGTTGCCAGGTTCCTGATCGAAAATGGAGCGGACATGAACGCTGAAGACGAAGATCGTGAAACACCGCTCTTTGAAGCGTGCGAAGGGCACAGCCTCGAAATGGTCAAGCTCCTGGTCGAATGCGGAGCGAATGTCAACGCAAAGGACTCCAACGCAGATACTCCTCTGCACGTTGCCGCCGAGGAAGGAACGTTTGAGATGGTCAAGTACCTCGTCGAAAAAGGCGCAGACGTACATGCGGTGAATGTGGACGGCCTTACTCCTGCGAATGTGGCCGAGAAGGAAGGCCGTAAAGAGATTGCAGAGTTTCTCCGCAGCCGCAAGTGATTGTTTTCGTAAAGTACGGTCGAGTTGGAAATTTACGTGAAGGGTTCATGTGAGGCGCACTTTAGCGCCATTCCAGGAATGGCCGTACTTCTGGTTTATTTCTTTTTTCTTTTCGTTTGGCGAGGTTTCCCATGAGTACCAGTCGACTTTTGATCATTGAAGACGATCCATCGATCCGTGACATGCTTCAACTCCTCCTTGAGTCCCGAGGTTTTGCCGACTTGACTTTTGCGGAAACGGGCGAAACGGGGCTTCGATACGCTTTGGAAAAAAAGTTCGATCTGGTTCTTCTCGATTTGACGCTTCCTGGAATGGATGGTCTGGAAGTCTGCCGCCGAATGAGAGAAATCAAGCAAAGCGCTCATGTGCCGATCATCATCCTGACGGCGCGGGACACGGAGTCGGATGTGGTGGTTGGCCTGGAAATGGGCGCGGTCGATTACATCACGAAACCATTCAACAATCAGACGCTCATCGCCCGCATACGCGCTCATTTGCGCAGAACGCAGGAACTGGAATCTGCCCCCAAACCAGTTTCGGTCGAAGGAAAAATCATCGAAAGTCATGGAGTCACTGTGAACTTGACCCAACATCTGGTTTCCATTCAGGGAGAGTCCATTCCGCTCACACTGACGGAATTTGATCTTCTTGTCCTTCTGATCCGTCGGCCTGGCAGGGTCTGGTCCCGTGCGGAAATCGTGATGGAACTGCGGGGTGAGGAACTTTTCGAGATGGATCGCACGGTGGACGTTCAGGTCGCTAATCTGCGTAAAAAGCTGGGCGACTGTGGTGACTGTGTGGAAACCGTTCGGGGCGTGGGGTACAGGTGGAAGTATTAAGGGGTTGTGAATCATGAAATACCGGAACATCCTGCTTTTATTTATTCCACTCCTCTTCGCGGTTATGGTCGTGCTGATTGGTATCCTTCTGATCCATCAGCAAAAGGACTTTGAACGCGTGTACCTCAATGAGTCAAGGGCTGAAATTGAGCAGAATGTTCAAATGATCCTTGATTTCATTCTTCCCCACGCTGAGGTTCAGGAATTGGATCTTCTGGATGAATTCTGTGAAACGTTTGCCCAAGGGAACAGGTCCATCACGTTTTTTAATGAACGCGGTGACGCGGTCTTTACTGCCGGAAATGTTAATTTGAGGGTCTGCCAGCTTGACTTGCCGGAGATTCGTGAGGCACGAACTGAGAAAAAGATCGGAATCGCGGTCCGAAAAGACCCAGGAAAAGAAATTTGGACGGTTTACGCAGCAGCCGAGGCGGAACTTCCAGACGGTCGGTTTCTGCTTTATGTTACCTCTCCAGCCCAGTCCGTTTCTAATGTTTTAAGATCGGCGAGTGTGATCATTTATTGGGTTTTTCTGGTCGGAACGATCCTTCTGGTTATCCTTTCCATTCATATTTTTCAGACCGTTTACAGACCTTTGAACCGCCTTCAGCAAAGTGCCGAACAGATTGCCGCGGGTCAGATCGACACTCCTGTCGCGACGCCTTCTCACGGGGCCGTTCGAGATTTGGCCGTAAGCGTTTCCAGAATGGCGGAGCAGCTAAAACTGGAGATCCGACGTGTTCAGGAACAGGAAGCGCTCCGGCGTCAGTTCCTTGCGAACGTTTCACACGAGATCAAAACGCCGCTCACCGCGATGCTTTCGGCTCTGCAGCTTCTTGAGGAAGAAGGCTGGGATGACCCTCGCCGGCTGACGAAATGCAGGGAAATATTGACTCGTCAAACCGTTTGCCTTAACACGCTGGTTCAGGATTTCCTTCAGCTTGTGCGATTGGAAAACCCACAGGAAACGCTGAAAAAATCGTTTGAGCCGCTTCAACTCGACGAAATCGTTTCTGATTCTGTGGAACTTTGTGAAGATTACGCCCTGCAGAACTCCACCAAAATCCAGGTGAAGGAACTTTCGCCTGTAAAAATCAATGGAGACGCGAAATTGCTGGAAAGGGCCTTTCAGAACCTGATTCTCAACGCTGTGAAGTATAGTGGGAGCCCGGCGGTGGATGTGAGCCTGACTTCCGATGAAGAAAAAGCCATCGTAACGATCCGTGACTTTGGGATCGGGATCCCACCGGAGTATGCGGAACGAATTTTCGACCGTTTTTTCAGAATTCGCTCAGCCGACCACACTCCAAAAGAAGGTTCCGGTTTGGGACTGGCGATCGTGGACCAGGTCATGCGTCTTCACGGAGGCTCGGTCAAACTGGTTTCCTGCGACGGGCCGGGAGCCTGTTTTGAATGCCGTTTCGATTTGACTGTTTAAGAAAAAAAAGAGGAATGGGAGCAGGGATCAAAGTCCCATTTCTCTCATTCCTCACATTTCTATCCCAATCGGGTTCAAAGAAGATTCATCACCTTCATCCAGGCGTAAGCGCGGTCTTTCCAGAACATCATCGGGTCGTCCGGCTTGCAGTTCCGGAACGCGTGGTTGGCCAGAGCGTAAACGTGGATCTCGGCCGGAATGTTCATCGTGCGGAGTTTGTGGTACACTTTGACCGAACCCATGGACGAGTAGCCGTCGCCGTCGCCGTGGAAGATGCACATCGGCGGGGTTTTTTCGTCAAATGCGAAGTCCGGGACGAAATCGGCGTCATTTCCGCGGCCCGTGTTGGTTCCGTCTGCGCCGTCCTGAAGAACGTACGCCGGGTAAACCGGGATCGCGAAATTCACGTGGCACGGCACTTTGTCCAGTTCATCGACCGGTTCGTACGCGGGGGTCTGGCTCGTCGTGGCCGTCATGAGCGTCAGATGACCACCGGCTGAAAAGCCCATGAATCCGATTTTCTCGGGGTTGATGCCCCATTCCTGGGCGTGGGCGCGGACGAAACGGACCGCGCGCTGGGCGTCCATCCAGGCTGACTGGTGCTTCGGGAGGTTTTTCGGACGCGGGACACGGTATCGGAGCATCACGACGGTCACGCCTTTTTCGAGGAAGTAGTCGCGGACGGGAACGCCCTCGTAGTCATACGCGACGCCCATGTACGCACCGCCCGGCGCTACGATCAGGCACGCATCCGACTGCTTGTTTTCCGGCGCCCACCACTCCAAAACCGGAATGGCCTGGCCTTCCTCGTACTTCGGCGGCGTGTCCGGCCACACGTTGAACTTTTCCATGGCGGAGGCGCTCAGGACCAGGCAGAGGCTCAGGGAGCAAAACATCAGCGAGAGGGTAAGAATTTTTTTCATGATGGATTCCTTTTTGTTTGTGGGGAAAAATTATTTGAAAACTTCTTTGATCGCGTCCAAATAGCCGAAACCATTTCGCGTGTCGGGCTCGAGGTAACTCCCCTCGGTCCATTCGTTCCAGCTATTAATATTCATGATACGAGGGCAGTTCGGGTCGGCCAGAATGCGTTCCTTTGTGAGTTCAAGCGCCTTTTTGAAGTTTTCCGGCGTGTTGTTCCCGATGGTGTTGGTGAACGGGTAGCCGAAATTCCCGAACTCGTCCCGTTGATCGGCTCGCGGCGAGGAGTCCCAACCCATGGAAACGTTCGGAATGTACGGGATTTTGAAGCCCGTCCGCGCGCGATCCCAGTGCTGGAAGTACGCGTCACGTACCCAGTTGTAGTCGGTCACGAGCTGCGGCAGACCCACGTGATGGATCCAGACGTACGACGTCACCGAGTCAAAACCCAGGTCTTCGATCATTTTGACCGGGTCCGAAATCGTTCCTTCGCCCGGAATATTCGGCCGGCCCCAATAGACCGCGTTGAGGTGAATGTCCGGGAAACCCGCAGCCTTCGCTTTCTCGCGGAAACGCTTCAGAGCGGCCTTCGTCGCCTCGTAAGAGCCGAAATTCTGACCGAGTTTGGTCAGTTCGTAGAACGAGAAGTACGGCTTCCCGTCGATTTTCCAGTAGTTCGGATGGGAGAAGTAGTCGCGGATCACCAGGTCGCAGATCTCGTCGAATTTCTCCGGCGTGACCGCTCCGGGGTAAAGGCACGGCGGATTGTGATCGTCCTTCCGCTTCGGGTGAATATCGACCCAGTCGTGATTGGCCCACATGAGTGCGAACTTGATCCGGTCGCGGTTTTCAGCGTGGAGGAACCCTTCATCGATCGTCCGGTTGAGGAACGGCCCGTCATTATAGTAGTACCAGTCGAAGAGAAAAACGTCCACGCCGTGATCGGCGGCCGCGTCGATTTTCTGCGCCATCTGCTTCGGGTCGGCCTCATCCGTGTAGCCCCAAAGCGGGACGTTCGGCTGGTGGTGGCCCTCAAAGCGCGGGCGGGCGTTCTTCACCAGTTCCCACTCCGTCCAGCCGGGGCCGTGGTGCTTCTGGTTCCGTGCGTCGAGGTGGTAGTTTCCGAAGTAGTAAACCGCCACGGTGATGTCATCGTCCTCGGCTTGAACGGCCGGGACGAGCGCGAACGTAAAGACGAACGTGAAAACGAGCGTCAAAAGGTGTAAAAGTGTGCGTTTCATGGTTTTCCTTGCGTTTCGGACTCAATTTTCAAAAGAGTAAAATCTTCCAAACTTCCTCAATTTTACCCGAAAGGAGATTTTTTGCAAGGCCCCCAAATTTTGAAAAAGAAAATCTTCGGGAGGGGTTGATTTTTTGCGCGGGTTGGTGTAAACTGAAAGGGAATTGAAGGACCTTGGGTCATTTTTAAGGATCGGGCCGATTTTCAAGGAATTTCTTATGATTATATGCGACCACTGCCCGCGCCACTGTCACCTCGAAGAGGGCCGCCGTGGTTTCTGTCACGTTCGGGAAAACCGGAACTCGCAGAGCGTCTGTGCCGTGTTCGGGCGCGCGGTCAGTCTTTGCGTCGATCCGATCGAAAAGAAGCCGCTCTTCCATTTTCTGCCGGGGGCCAAAACGCTTTCTCTCGGGACGATAGGCTGCAATTTCGGCTGCAATTTCTGCCAGAACTGGACCATTTCGCGCTGCGTGGATGACGACGTGATGAAAGTCTGGGCGACGCCCGAGGAAATTGCGGCTACGGCCCGCGAAAAGAATTGCAAAAGCGTTGCGTTCACCTACAATGAACCATCCATCTGGAGCGAGTACGGTATCGAAATCGGAAAGGCCTGCAAAGCCCGCAATGTCCGGTCGGTCGCGGTGACGAACGGTTACATTTGCGGTAACGCAAGGAAAGATTTTTACTCGATCCTCGATGCGGTGAACATCGACCTGAAAGGCTTCACCGAGGACTTCTACGAACGGTTTTGTTCAGCCAGCCTCGCGCCGGTGCTCGACACGATCGAGTACGCTGTGAAGGAAACGGACGTCTGGGTCGAGCTGACCAACCTGCTGATTCCCCGGGCGAACGACAAGCGGGACGATTTGACCAGGATGTGTGACTGGATCGTGACGCACCTTGGTACGGAGATCCCTGTGCATTTTTCGGCGTTTTTCCCACATCACAAACTGGTGGACCGGCCGCCAACGCCGTGGGAAACGCTCAAAATGGCGTACTCGACGGCCCGAAAAGCGGGGATCCGTTACGTGTACGTGGGAAACTGCTCGGCCCCGGGTTACGAGGCGACGTGGTGCCCGAACTGCTCGCAGATGCTCATCGGGCGCGCGGGGTTCCGGATTACGGACCTGAATATTTTCCAAGGGCAGTGTATTTTCTGTGGTGAAAAAGTCAACGGCGTGTGGGAATAGGCCGTGATTTTCATTTTTCCGCCTCTTTTTTCAGAAAAAACAATAAAAATCTTAAAATTTTTGGAAAAAATGCCATTGGAGGCCCTTGAAATTAATTTGGGTTAAGTGTATGCTATAGGATAGTACATCCCGCGAGGGGTATCTGGATTGGTTTTTCGTTTGAGCGAAGCCTTTCCGCCAGCCTAATTTCATCGTACGGTTTCCAACCGTTCTTCCTATTCACTCAAGGAGTATTTAAATGTTGAAGACGAATCGTCGTACTTTCCTTAAAGCCACCGCAGTTGCTGGTGCTTCCACCCTGGTTGTGAGTGATCTGCTCGCCCAGGAATCCCCGAACGAAAAAGTGCAGTTTGGCTGCGTTGGAATCGGCGGCAAAGGCGCGTCTGACTCCAATGATGCCAACCGTTTCGGTGTCGTCGTCGCTTATACTGACACGAACCGTAACCAGCTCAAAGGCGGCAAACGCTTCAAGGAAGCTGGCGACAACGCGTTCGAAGACTATCGCGAAATGTTCGATAAAATGGGCGACAAAATCGACGCCATCACCGTCAGCACCGCTGACCACATGCACGCCATCATCGCTGCGACCGGTATGAAGCTTGGCAAACACTGCTTCACCCAGAAACCGCTGACCCGTACCATCTTCGAGGCCCGTCGTCTGCGTGAAATCGCCGCGGGAAAAGGCCTCTGCACCCAGATGGGTAACCAGGGTTCCGCTGGTGATGGTCTGCGTGAAAGCGCCCGTATGATCCGCAACGGTCTGTTGGGCGAAGTGAAAGAAGTCGTCGTTTGGTCCAACCGTCCGATTTGGCCGCAGGGCGGCGAACGCGGTGAAGCCCAACCGGTTCCGGATTACCTCAACTGGGATTGCTGGCTTGGTGTCGCTCCGAAACGTCCGTATGTTTCTGGCGCTTACGATCCGTTTGCGTGGCGTGGTTGGTGGGACTTCGGGTCCGGCGCGCTCGGCGACATGGCTTGCCACACCGTGAACGTTGCGTTCGCTGCGCTCGACATCAAAGACCCGCTCTGGGTTCAGGCTATTACCTCTGGTCACAATTACGACTCCCTGCCGAAGTGGAGCAAGATCTCCTTCGAGTTCCCGGCCAACGATTGGCGTCCGGGATTCAAGTTCACCTGGATGGACGGTGGTCAGCGTCCTGATCCGGCTCTTCTGGAAGGCAAAGAACCGTCCGGTTCCGGTCTGCTCATGATCGGTGAAAAGGGTAAATTCTTCTCCCAGAACGACTACGGCCAGGACCGCGATCTGCTCGGCACGATCGACGCGGAAACCGAAGCCAAGTACCTCGCCCAGGCGAAAGAAGAACTCAAAGCCGCCGACAAATACGCTGGTCCTTACGGCGGTCACTTCGGTGAATTCGTCAGCGCCATTAAAGAGGGTAATCCGGATCGCTGCTGGTCCAACTTCCCGAACTACGCTGGTCCGCTCACCGAGACGATCCTCCTCGGCAACCTGGCCGTTTGGGGCGCTTCCAAACCGGAAACCATTGGTCCGAAAATCGAGTGGGATGCCAAGAACATGAAGATCACCAACAATCCGGAAGACAAAGCCCGCCTCGAAGAACTCGTTACGCCGACCTATCAGAACGGCTACCAGAGAATCTGAGTTTAATGCTTTGAATTCGTAGAAGCAGAGCCGTAACGAAATCCGCGTTACGGCTTTTTTATTAACGAATCTCTCATCAGGAAGGACCAATATGATCATGAACCCACTTGCAGTCATCGCCGCGCACCTTTTCGTGTTGGTGCTTGGCCCCTGGAATATTCAATTCAATGAGGAAACCTCCGTCCTCACGCTTCAGAACACCGAGCAGAACGTTTCCATTGAGGGGACGCTCACGTTTGAGTCCGGCGATCAGGAATGGAAAATCATCAAGGCGCGCGACGCCGTCCCGCAGCGGCTCGGCCTGCTCAACAAGAATAACGACGTGATGGGCTACATCACGTTCCAGCAGAACGGAAGCCGGCTCGAGATGCTGGTCTCCCACCGCACTCGCCAGTTCTATGAAGGCGTTCTGAAATTCGATGGGAAGGTCCGTTTCCGTCAGACCAGTTTCGCGTGCAAGACGCAGGCCTCGACCAGCGAGCGCGTTCTGTTCCTCGCCGCCGGTGACGGAGACTCGCTCCTGAACGACACGCTGTTCGCGCCGGAGGAAGACCTCGCCCTGCAGCTGCGCAGTGCGAACCTGACGGTCTCCTCGGAAGGAAGTGGGATCTATGACGTAAAAATGAGCGGCCGGATCCAGGAATCCGCCGAGGCCGCGTTCGTTTTCAATATCGAGCCGCACGACCTGCAGACCCGCTAC
>JAFTCU010000182.1 GCA_017454585.1 Thermoguttaceae bacterium
CGGCGACAAAGCTGTAACCCTGTCAAATCCAGGCACCCTGTACACCAATGGTGCAGATTACTGCCCGAGCCGTCTTGGCTGTAACCCTGTCAAATCCAGGCACCCTGTACACCCCGATAGGATTTATCTTCCTGAAATGGAAGGGCTGTAACCCTGTCAAATCCAGGCACCCTGTACACCTTGAGGAGAATAAAGATGTTCAATCTGTATCGCTGTAACCCTGTCAAATCCAGGCACCCTGTACACCGCCTGAGCTGTTGTAAACGCCATCAGCGACATGCTGTAACCCTGTCAAATCCAGGCACCCTGTACACCTCATCACCCCCATCGAGCGTGCGGCCTTTGGGCTGTAACCCTGTCAAATCCAGGCACCCTGTACACCTCTACCGCGACGATACTGCGGGACGGATTGCGCTGTAACCCTGTCAAATCCAAGCACCCTGTACACCCGACAAAACTGAAAGTATCGTCTGAGTATTTGCGGCCGCGGATGGCGAGCTAACGTCACACCGTATAACCACCGTACAAATTGTCAAAGAAAATGGGAAATCCCTCAAACAGTTGTATTTTACCACACCCGGTGCGGCTGTCAAGGGTTTCCCCCCCTTTTTTTCTATGATTTTTTCAAAATTTTGGTTTTTTTCGCAACTTTTCAGGATTCGTCTTCCGTATCCAGCCGCGTGTCTTTATTGTCCTGACGCTTTTCACGATTCATGGAATTGTTTTCGTGAATGTGTTTTGTGTCAGGCGACAACGCGTCCGATTTATCGAACGGTTTGAAGGAATCGTAGGATTTGACGTTTCCAGCCCCTAGCGGTTCCAGTTTGGTATTCCACCCGTACAGAAGGTCGGCTTCGGGGTTGGCCGGGTCAAAGAGCGGAAGCCACTGCCCCTCCATCGCCTGGGAATCGGTCGGAAGCCCTTTGGACCTGCGGAACGATTCGGTAAAACGAACGGGCTGAAGCTGACGTTCCATTTGTCCGGACGCACCTTTTTTCGGGGCCGCAAAGGTCGAAAACCAGATGTGCCCGCCGCGCTGGAAAGAGTCGTAGTTCTTCTTTGCCGCTCGCGGGTAACGGACCCTGGAAACCGGTTTCTGAGTGGCTTCCCAGATGGCCGTCTGCTTTTCCACGGTCGAGCGGAGCGGTTCGTCAAGCTGGAATTCCTCGGGTTTTGCCGTTCGGATCGTGCCGTCATCCTCCAGGATGAAAATGGACTTGATCTCCGGCTGACACAGGCCCAGACCGATCGGCTTGCCGCCGCCAAGACGCCAGGCATTTACCGAGCACGCCCGGCAAAGCAGCGCCAGCTCGTTGACTGTCAGAGCCTGAAACGCGATCCGGAGGCTGCCCGTTTGGTTCGGCGGGAGCAAGTCGGCGGCACTGGTCATTTTCGTGACCATATCAAAACCAAGTGCTCTCCCATTATTGTCGTAAATCGGCTGCTGGTCGTATTCCCACGGTTTTTCCGAGTCGAAAGCGTTCCTGTAAACTTTGTACCCGCGGAGTTTTGCTTCGTCTTTTTTCTGGTAGAACGAAAAGCATCCGGGGTGCGGGGTCGAAAGGGCCACGAGGGGGATCTCCTTCCAGATTTTGGCGGAAGCGTCGCAAAAGACGAGGTTTTCGGGACGGATCCTCCCCGCGAAACACGGAACGTTTTTGTCCCCCGTGTCGGAAACCTGGCCGAACAGGTTGGTCACAAAATCGACTTTGCGGTCGGTTCTGCGCGTGTCCGGAAGGTACTCTTTATTCGGGAGAACATCTTGAATCGCCTGTCCTTTTTTTCCCCAACGCGCCCACTGAAGGCTTTTGATTTGGCTTCCGTCCGTGATCCGGGTGGTATTCAGGTTTTGAGGTTCCAGCCAGATCAGGTCGCCGCGGTGAAGTTCTGTGTGGTCTCCATTGGTATTTCGTGAGATATAATCGGCCCAGAGCGAAGACGGTACAGTAATTTCTGACTGTGTGGGGTCTTCGGCGTACAGGGCCTCCTTTTTGCGACCTTTGCACTGAATATCGCCTGAAATTTTCAGCTGCCAGCGCGTTTTGCCCGCGTCACGGCGATTGTCAAACGGACGAGGCCGACCGTTTTCATAAACATAATAAAGTGGACCTCTTTTAAAATCTTTGCGCAGTTTTTTCAAGCTGTTCCTGTCTCCTAAATATTCCAGCGGCACAAGCTGGCATTTCCCGATCCGAACGATTCCATCCTGAAGGGTATTACCAGCGCGTTCGACCCTCGCGAGGAAGAGGGTTTGCGGCGTTTGGGGCGTTCTGCCGGTTCCGTCGCCGAGCTGCACATCACGGCCGCAGCAGAACCAGGCGTTGGGGTTGGTGTTGCCTAGGGAGCCGGAGGTCAGGATCATCATGAGGTTCCGAAGCATACCGCGGATGGCCGTGGCCGGAACGATGACGTCCGAGCCGATTTTCAAAGCGGTGCTGCTTTTTTCCTTTTCTTTGTTCGTATCATTTTTCTTTACCGCCTGCGTCGTCAAAAGAGGACGAAGGGTCTCGACCGAAAGTTCCAGAACGCCCGAAAGACGGTCCTTTTCAACTTCGTCGATCGTGCGCGAGGTCGGCTCAATGTGCTGGGGTGTGCCCGAAAACGGGATGAATGTGTACGGATTGTGGAACGGCTGACCGATGTTTGACGGAGATTCCAGCTTCGAGGTAATTTGATTCGGATTACGACCGAACGAATTTCTCCCAAAATTGGAGGAATGGTTTCCCCAAGAATTTCTCCCGCCGTAACTCTGAGGATTTTGGGGAGTAATGCTTTCGGTCGGAGTATAATCTTCGTGTCCCTTGAGTTTGACAGATTGTGACTGAATGATTCCATTCTTCATCGTGACAAGAATCGTGTCGCCATTTTTGGCCAGACTTTTATCGAACCCAATCATGTTACTCAGGATGGGACGTCTGACATTTTCCCCTTTTTTATTTGGAATTTCGACAAAATATTTCCCGTTTTCAATGATGAGTGAGTATTCAGAAGTCGTTTCGTTTTGCGCGGCCATGATTTATTTCTCCATTTCAAAAGGCTTAATACTGCTGAACAATTCAGAATAAGTGCCGCAAGCGTTGGGTACTTCGGCGAGAGAAACCCGACCGGAGGCTTTGCTGCTCCCAAGACGCAGGAGGCCCATATCGAGCGCACGAAGCGTCTGGGCGAGCCACTTCGCCTCTTTTTCCTGAGGATTCTCTACAAAAAGCGTAACCGAAAAGGTACGATTGACTCGTGACGTTAACGTGGTGTTCGAGAATAAACCACCGGGGACGAAACCTCCTGTGATCGGGTCAATTCTCACGTGCGAGCGGAAATTTTCTTCCGGAGGAAGTTCACCAAGTTTTTTGGTCTCTTCAAACGGGACTAAAGCGTCTGAAAAGTGGATCCTTCCCCGCTGAAATGCCGTTCCGAAAAGGTACTGGACCGGGTATTTTCCAGGGGTTGCGCGACGCAGGGATTCTTTTTCCGCTTTGCGTTTCATTTTTTCCACGAAAAGCCACGCCAAAGAATCACCATCGTATTTAGTCGTGCCAAGCTGGTACTCGTTCCGAAATTTGTTGTAACTGTCCACCACGTCGGAACCTTCACGGGCGGCCAGGCGTGTCACCCACGAACGGAAAAGCCCGCGGAGCGTCGAACCTGGGATCCGCCAGCAGTTTTGGCCGTTCTGGGCCCGGACTCTCTGCGGGGAGGCGTCGCCGTTGGCGATCAAAAAGTCCTGACCGCGTGGGATTTTCAGTTTGAAATGAATCGTCAGACGCTCCGCTTCAACTGTCCCGGCCGGAACGTTCTGCCACCCTTGGAGATTGAGTGCAGAAGGCCCTTTCTGGCGAAAATTCAGGTATGTTCCCAGGTCTTTGGCATTTGAAAAATCGAAAACGCAGTACAGTGGTTTTTTCCCGGGCTGAAAAATCGCCCGACCAATGCCGCGGGCTGCGCTTCCTCCCAAGAGAAAACCACCCGTTTCCTCGGCGAAAAAGGACGCAATGCGGGAAATAAACGCTTCGTCTTGTACTTGAGATTCCGGCGCTGAATCCCCATCAAGCCAAAGCAGAGCCTCAGCGAGTGTACCGGGTGGGCAGGATTCCAGCGAGAAAAGGGCCCCATCAAGTACAACGTTCGTGTGTCGGTTCCGCAAATGATGAGTTCTGGTGTCTTCGGGACTTTTTTTCGGGTCAAAGCGCAAAGGAACATCCGGAACTTTCAGGCGTGAAGGGGAACCTTCGTCCAATTCTTCGCCACAGGATGAACCAAAAAACGCTGTTTCCAAAGTTTTGCCACAAGCATGGCGGAGTGCCCCGGCGAGTGCCGTCCCACGCAGAACCGGTCGGTTTTTTCCATCTCTCGCAAGGAGCAAGGTGTTAAAGTCGCTGCCGCATCCAGGAGCCAGGCCCTCGGGGAAAACCAGTGGAAGGTAAAGACCATAAATGATTTTTGACATAATATTTTTACTCCTTTCACTGATTATTCTTTTTCGTGAGAATCAAATCCGTCAGTAGTTCCAGGCCGAAAAGAACGTTTTCGCGGTCGAAATTTCCAAGCCACTCGCGGATTTCCTTTTGAATGGACTTCCACGCTTCCCAGCTTCCATCCTTTGAGCACTGAACGTCAAAAAATTCCTTCACCTCATTGAGTGATTTTGTCATGTAAAGTTTACGCAGAGACCCGATCTGTGACGAACTCGGAAGGGGCTTGCCGGAGTGGAAAATCTCAAGCGCTTTTTGTGCGATTGCCTTGCGTTTTTCGGAGGCTTTCAGGACTTTGGGTTCTGGCTGGCGCGTGAAAAGTTCAGCCGCTTTTCCCGGGTGTACACTTACTGCACCATAACCACATTGCGGATCCGTTTCGTCAATGAAGAATCCGCCCGAAAGGAGCTTTTGAATCGTTTCCTGCGAAAGCTTCTCCGGGAACTGAATGACCGACCCCGGCAGGATCACTACGCGCGGGGGCTGCTGTCCGCCGAGCTTGACGTTCCAGCCGAACAGAATCCCCGTGTTGGCCCAAACTTTGATCTCTGAAACCGAAAGATCATTTTTTTGAAGCCAAACTTCAACCATTTTCCTGAGCTGTTCATCAGCACTGTCTTTTCGATACCCTTCAGGAATCGTGATTGGGGACTGGACGATGAAAACAGTATGTTTCGCGGCAGACGGAAGAATCCATTCCACTGGCGTTTCGGTCAAAATTTCCGCCATAAGTTTTCCCATTCCCTGAACCGAACGACGGGTTCCAAACGTCGTTTCCGGGCAATCTGCGAAACTTTGAATCAGTTCCTGCGCGATACTTTCGGGCAAAACAGCCAGACCGCGCCAGATCATGGGGGCCATCGAATCCACGGTGTAAAGCCCACGTTCATTTCCACCCTTTTCATTGTGGTGAACCCCGTGCGAGCGTACATCGTGCGGCATGGCTTTCGCCTTCCAGAGCTGTGGCTTCGTCTCACGTTTTTCAATGAGGAGTACTCCGTCAGACGCTTTCATCGGTGCTTTGGGAGCTGCATTTTGCAGGATTTCTTCCTCCCACGCTTTGTCCTCAAACTCTGAAATCAGTGACTTTTCGACCGAGAATTTTGCCGCACGGTGCGTCAGACTCACGCGGATCGAAATGGGAGAGTTCGGTTTGATTTCGTTGGTTTTTTCACCAACGACGGCACACGGCTGAAGCGGCCAGACTATGAATTTCGACGATTCAAAGAGCTGGTCCATGAACGCCCGTCCTTTCGCCTGAAAACGCCGCACGATCATACCGCGGACGGCCGAAGCCGGAATCGAAAAGTCGGTCGTCTGAACGTTCGTCCTTACAGCGGCGGCCGTTGCAGGGACACAAACGGGCGTTTCCGCTGTGAACGTCAGACGGACGGGGATCCAGCGTTCCGAATCCGTAAACGCCGGAACGGTCTGCTCGTTCTGATTCTCCGCTGGAGGATTCCAGGCCGGTACTTCCGAAACAAGACGGCACAAAAGATCCGCCGGTTGGGCGTTCAGTTTTTGAATTTGAGCCGTGCATTGGCCGCAGCCGCGATTTCGGCTTCCTCCAATCGCGAAAATCGAAAGGAGGCCCAGCTGCCAAAGCGTCTCTTCGAGCGAGCCTGCAGGAACGTTTGAGATAATTTTCCCCTGAAAAACCGTGCCGGTCCGAATGGCTTCGTTGGTTCTCAGCGACGTATCCTTTGCGGTGCCGTACTCGTCCAGCGCGGTTCGGGAAACGAACATCGTACTCTTTTCCCCCTGAGCGACTGCGTCGGTAATCTGGAAACTGGACTCCGCGTCCAGTCGGGCCACATCGAAAGAACGCCCCAAAACGAAGTACACGATCGCCGGGTCCAGCTCGAGATTTTTGAAGATTTCGAGCAGCGCCTCGCGCATGAGGCCCTTAATATGCGCTCCCGGGCAGAACGGTCGCCCCTGCATGTCGCGCGGGACATAATCGTTAACGGTTTCGCCGCCCAGGCCCGTACCGGGTTGAGCGTCCGAATGAAGTGTGATGGAATATTGGTAAACTTTCATAGGAATCGATTCTATTTAAATGATGAAACTCCCAACTTTTGAGGTTTTTTGGTACAAATGACTTAAATGGTCTCCTGCTCCATACGTCTTTCCTCGTCCAAAAGGGTCAAAGCGTCAATGACCTGCGTTTTATGCTGGTTTTTCAGCCACCATTTGCCATCATTTTCGCCAAGATTTCGCCAGAGATCGAAATGACGCTTTCCAATGGATGCGAGAAATGCCGTCCGCAGACTCCATGGCTGGCTCAGCCCCGGCAAAATACTACTTCGTAGGCTTCCCGGTAGTTTCGCCAGTTCAACCATCAGGCCGGTTTCCAGCTCTTTCAGAGCCTCGATCGTGTATGGTTTGTCGGTCAGAACGATCTTCTCGCCAAGTTCTTCGTCCCGGAACCACATCTCGCGGTGTCGCCGTTCCGCCGGTGAATCGACGAGCGTTTCCGTGATAGTTTCCCAGTCAACCGCCGGTTCGGAAGGGGCCCGTTTGTTGAGGTCTGTCTCGCGAAAACCGCTCTTCGCGCTGGCGAGGAGATTCTCGGCATAATCCAGAGCGCTGGAGAGCGGAAACGACGTTTTGCAGAAAAGCACGCCAGCCGAGATCGTCAATCGGTTCCCCGTTGCCGGCCAAAGGTCATCCTGACCAAGAACCGACTTTTTCGCGTTAGCGGCTTCCTTGGAATGGCTCTCAAACGCCGCGGCCATCTGTTTTACGAACTCCATCGCCCAGCCGGAATGACAGAGGATCGTCACGTCATCCCCTCCAAGGATCAGGGGGCGAAACGGCAGAATCAGGAAGCCAGTCTCCTTACACACGTAATTTTTCAGATCGGCCTCGTTCTTCTTCATCCAGTCCAAAACGGTCGCTTTCAGCGCGTCGGCAAACGCCCACCGGGTCACGTTGGAAAGCGAACTGCTGAACGCCTGGAACCACGTTTCACGCCGCTGCCGCTGATCTGCACCTTTGAGCCTCTCGGCCATGAAAGATATCTGGCGCCCCATGTCGTTTCCATCCATGCAGACGACCGCCCAGCGGTTCCGGTTTCCCAAAGCCTTCGCGGCAGTTTTGGCCTCCGCCTGTTCCTGCGGCTCGTCGAACTCATCCTTGGGAGTTACATTCCGGAAAAAATCAAAAAACACGTCGGAACCGCATTTTTCCGTCGCGATTTTCATGATTTTCTCATCAAATTTTAGCTCCCACAGCACGTCATCGATCGGCGTTTCGGGCCTGTTCTGGTTGGTCTTACGCCGGCCCTTTTCCAGACGAATCTTAATGAGTGGATGGATTTCGTTTTTCCCCCGTACCGGCCAAAGCCCCGAAAGGGCACACGGAAAAATTTTCCCCGGTTCCATCGGCGGAACGAAAGGGTACAGATCTGTCGCTTCCGGCATTTTTTCGGATGATTCATCTTCCCCCAATCGCAGATCCAACCCGTGCTCGTGGGCCTTTTTGATCAGTGCCTTTCGAAACTCCGCGAGCTTTGCGCCGTTCTCTGAGTAAAACAGCCCGCGGCCGCCGCCGGTGAATATCCGCGTCCAGCCGTACTGGTTCGCGAATTGGGGCGTTTCCTTGTGGTCGAACTCCTCAACGATGAGACTTCCCCCGACGATGCTTTTCAGCTTGGGAACGGCAAAAATATATTTCTGAATGCCTCGAACGTCATAGACTAAATACATAAAGTGTCTCCGAAAATGTGTGACTTAAACTTTGTTGAAAAGTCCCTCTGTTTAATATAACGAAGGTGTGTTACTTTTTTCTCAAAAAATTTCAGAAAAAAGACAAAAAATCTACAAAAATCCAGTATAATAGATTCTGTGTAATTTTTCAAGGACAGGCACAGAAAAAACACAATATTTTCAAAAAAATTCCCGATCAACTCAATATTTCAGGTTCATCCGACAAGTGCGTACCGACACCTTTTAATCCCCAGGATTTTTAGCTTGAAGTATTCTCCGTCGCGAAAACCATAAGCCTGACGTTTCATCGTCTTGATTTTGTTGTTCAGGCCTTCCAATGGACCGGTGGAGGAAGAAGAGAACCTGGAGGATGTTTTGGCTCGGGAGTGGCCCAAGTCTCGTCGTAAAAGAAATTTCAGACCCTATCGCCGCAGATGGAAGCGGTAGATTTTTTTGTGTTTTTTTTCAGAAAAGGCCAAACCATTGATCC
>JAFTCU010000183.1 GCA_017454585.1 Thermoguttaceae bacterium
AATACTTGAACATTTTTTTGATGTACCGTGTAGAAAGGAGTTAAAAATGCCGAAACTTAAAACTCACAAAGGAACGAAAAAACGTTTCCGTCTTTCTGCCAATGGTAAACCCATGCACCGCTCCGCTGGCACGAGCCACCTGGCGTCCCGCATGTCGCAGAAACGCAGCCGTCAACTTCGCGGCACCACCGAAATCGGTGCTTCCGAAGTGAAACGTATCACCAAAGCCCTGAGCGGCGGCAGCTATTGATTCTGACCATTGCAGACCGGTTTGGCGCACAGTCAGACCAACTTTTCTGACGAATCGGGTGGGAGTAAACGCTCTGGAGGCTTAAAAGGCCAAAGGGGGACCTTAGGTTCGTTCAAGTGACAAAATTTTTTGAAAAAGGAACATTTCGATGCGTACAACAAATGGCGCAGCTCGCGCAAAAGCAAAGAAACGCTTGCTGAAAAAAGCAAAGGGATTCCGCGGCGGTCGCGGTAATATGTCCCGTACCGTTCAGGAAACCCTCATTCGCGGCGGCGTGTTTGCGTTCCGCGATCGCAAAGCTTACAAACGCAGTATGCGTTCGCTCTGGATCATCCGTATTAACGCTGCTTGCCGTATGCTGGGCATCCGTTACAGTGAACTGATCGCTGGCTTGGCCAAGGCTGATATTATGCTCGACCGTAAAATGCTGGCAGAGATGGCCGTCAATGACGCCGCCGGTTTCGAGCAGGTTGTCAATCTGGCGAAAGCCGCTCTTGCGAAGTAATTTTCGCGGGGGGAAATAAATCCATTACGAAGAATGAAGGCGGAAACGCTTTCATTCTTTCTTTTTTTATGTGACAGAAAAATCGCCGAGGTTAATGATGACGACGTTCAAAGAACACGGTTACAATCTGGAATTCCCCGCCGAGTGGGAACTCGAATTTGACGAGGAAACGCTTCACGAACTGACGCTCCACTCGCCGAACGGCGCGTTTTGGGCACTGACCCGGCGCCCGGCTTTCGTTGAACCGGACGCTTTGCTCAAGGAAGCGCTCAACGCTTTAAACAAAGAGTATAAGGACGTGGAAGTTTCTACCGCGTTTGAGGAATATTCCACACGTCGGCTGGATGGTTTTAATCTCGATTTTTTCTACCTGGACCTCCCGTGCATGGCGATGATCCGCACGATCCGTTTCGGAACGTTCACGTACTTTCTTTACATTCAGACGATGGATCAGAGTTCGGCGATGATGGACGAACTGAAAGAGATCACGCGCTACTGGGTCGAGAATCTGGAAATCATGGAATACGAAGCCGTGCCGTTCGCGGGTTTCTCGGTTACAGAGGGACCTGAGGAGGACGAGCATGGACACGATTGCGGCTGTGGGCATGAACACGGCCACGATTGCGACTGTGGCCATCATCAGGATTAACCTGCTAACTGAGAAATGGCGAAAACGGGACTAACCCAAAGTTCACGTCCAGCCCACCGTAAACCCCAGCGATTATAGGCCCCGCGGATCAGGCGGATTAAGGCGGATTTAAAGAGATTTTAAAAGGAATTCTTAAAAACTCAAGCCCTTTCCCCAAGTGTGTGCGCAGCCTGGTTCAAACTTCAATTTAAACACGGATTTCCACCGATTAAAAGGATTTCCACGGATTTTTTAAAGGGATTTTCAAGTGTTTTTTTTAGTTTCGATCCCTTAAAACGAAATCCTTTTAATCCATTAAATCCGTGAAAATCCGTGTTTAAATAAAAGGTTTGAAATGTAACTGGTCTGGCGTTTGGAATGTGAGATTTTTTAAATCCAATCCGTTTAAATCCGCCCAATCCGCCTGATCCGCGGGGCCTATTGCGGTTCGGGGCTTTCCAGAGGGGCTGAGTATCGCGTACACGGAATTTGAAACGTTTTTTTTCCTGATCTGAAAAGGTTTTTTTATGACTTTCCGTTCCTTGAGTCGTTTCTTTTTTGGGGCCGCGTGCCTGTTTTTTGTGTTTTTCGCGCAGCTTGCTCAGGGGGAAACCCTTGACCGTCTGTTTTTCGGGAATTTCGAGTCGGAAGCGGCTCACGGCTGGCACACGGACGCGAAAACCCAGGCATTTCCTGCAAATCGTTTTGGCAGAACGGCCCGGCAGATCCTTCCACCCGTTCCGGAAAACTGGACGACCGACGGCGTGTTCTTTACGCTGAAAATCCGGCCGGAAGGGATCAACTACCTCACCTTCTGCTTTCCCGGAAATACGGACTCGTCGAGTCTGCTGATCCTCTACGTCGGCGGGAAGCAAATCGGTTACCGGCATCTGGGCGACTACGACATTCTGCATCACGGTGGCTCCTCCGCAGGCGGTGAAAGACCGTGCTACATCACCACGTGCCTGCCGGAATCGCTCACGCGCGGCCAGACCAGTCTCGAGCTGGAACTCAGAATGACCGGGCGAATTTGGGGTTACGGCGTTAATTTTGAGCAGTTCCAGAAAGTCATCGAAACCCCTTCACCCCTCATTTTTGAGACAGCGACCCATACCGAGCCGACCTACGACGAAATGTTTCTGGAAAACACGCAAAACGTCGCGCCGGACATCGGGACGCTGCCGGTCCGCACGTCGCCGGGAACGGAAATTCTGGAGCAGATCCAGGCTCGTACGAATCAGGAACTCATCAAACTTCTGGAAAGAAGCCGGACGCGGCCGCTGACCCAGCAGGAGGCCGAACTTCTGGCAAAAGGGTGGAGTATGCCCGGCTCGCCGGTTTTTCACGATCCGGGAGTTTTGCCGGCCGTGGTCGAAGCAGCGGACGAATACTGCCGGCGCCAGCGGGAAACGGAATCCCTGGCGTGGTCGGACCTGCGTCAGTATAATTCGGACTGGTTCGGCACGGGCCCGCTTGCCGAGGCCATTTTTCGGATGGATTCGCAGGAATTGCAGCATCGGCTTGATGAAACGCTTGAATTTTCAGACGGAACGGCCCCTTTCCGGCGCGAGGCGTGGAGCGCGCTTTTGGAAAAGGGTGTACGCTGGGAAACGGAGCATCGGCGCCAGTTCACCAATCAGTGTATGATCATCGACTGGAATATTCAGCGTATGAACCGCGCCCTGCGGCTCATTGCGCCGTCGCGGGCTTTGCCGGAGGCGCAAGTTCGGCGGTACCTCTACGAATCGGTTGGCCTGAAACCGTGGCTTGGGCCGGAGACGCCGGATGGACCCGCCCGCCCGATGGGGGACGATTTTTACCAGACGACACCGCAGGGCCTGACGCGCGAATTGGGCTACGTCGGCTCTTACGGCGAGGTGATGGACTGGGGCGCGCTGATTTACCTCTCCACCTGCAAATTTGACGCAGACGGAGCGTTGGACCCCACCAGTGGCGACCCGGAAATTCGTGATCAGCTCGCGAAAATCGCGCACGCGCGCTCGTTTTTCCGTTACCCCGCGCCGGATGAGGAAGGCTTTCGGGCCATGCGCCTTGAGACCGGCATCGGGTGGCGCGACACGTCTCTGATCGGCCCCGTGATGTACGGAACGCGAAGTGGTAAAGAGGGCGCGGCAAGCTGGCTCCCGTGGGTCGTTCGCACTGAAGAAAGTATCGCGGCGTTCGGCCAGATGCTCGATGACGGGCAGTTTTTCCCCGTGCTGGCGGAACTCCTCAAGGACCGGTCGCTGCGCATGACGAACGCGCTGATGGACGTCCCGGCCCAGTACGCGTGGCTGACGGCGGAGCTGGAAAAACTCCGCAAAACCGCCCACAAGCTCCCGCGGCTCCCGATGAGTCCCGGCGAGCCGGACGTCACGTTCACCGACGAAACGGACGGCGTGGCGGTTCTGCGCCGTGGGGATGAAATTTTGTACGTCTCCCTCTACTGGCGCGCGAGGTTCGGCGTCAACGGCCTCTCCAAAGTGCATTACATTTCCCCGCGTTTCGAGCATTTCGCGACGATCCGCAATCAGACCCGATTCACGCCTATGGAGGGCGGTACGGCGTGGGAACGACCGAACTGGACCACGTTCGGTTTTCGGCCGGATTGGGGTGTGCATTACCCGGAACGTTTCGATTCAGTTCATGCGGGTGAGCGTCTTCCGGTCGCGAAAATGCCGGACTCCGTGCCCGATTTCCAGCTTGGGAAGGATAATATATTCGCGGGGCGGGGGGATTTCATGGAGATCCGGTACGGTGACTGGTTCGTCCGGATGGATCTGCACGGTCAGAAAACGAAATGCGGAAAAACGGGCGAGAAAAAGCTGGGGAAAGAGGCAAAAGCCGTTCTGCAATAATTTCCTCTTTTTCCCGGTGGGGGGCCTTTCCTTTTTACGTTTTTGAGGTATAATTGGGAAGATTTTATTCTTTCCCGTTTGCAATTCAGAGGATTAACCAATGCAGGCACTTAAAGAACAGTTCACGGCAGACCTCGCCGCCGCCAAAACGGCTGACGCGATTGAGCAGGTACGAATCAAGTATCTCGGCAAGAAAGGGTCCATCACCAATTTGGCCAAAAACACGGACTTCCACTCCCTCTCCATCGAGGAAAAGAAGTCGTTTGGTTCCAAGCTGAACGAACTGAAAAACTTTGCGGAAGAAGCCATCGCCGCCGCGAAAGAGGCCGCCGCGAATGCCGCGCCCGTGAAGAAGTCCACTGGGCTGGACCTCACGCTTCCGGGAACGGGCCGCACGCTTGGCTCCCTGCATCCGATCACGCTCATTCAGATGGAACTGGAATCGATTTTCCAGGGGATGGGCTTCACGGTCGTTCCGTCGCCTGAATGTGAACTGGAATTTTATAATTTTGACGCGGTAAACATTCCGTCGGACCACCCGGCACGCGAAATGCAGGACACGTACTGGCTCAAAAATCAGATGCTTATGCGTACGCACACCTCGGCGAATCAGGTGCGCGCGATGCAGAAGCTGGGTGTTCCGCTTCGGGCGATTTTCCCCGGACGCTGCTTCCGTAATGAGGCGGTGGACCCGAGCCACGAGAATACTTTTTACCAGTGCGAAGGGCTGGTGGTCGATAAAGATATTTCCGTCGCGAACCTGATCGCGGTCATGAAGACGCTTTTGAGCCAGATTTTCCATTACGAGGCGACGGTTCGTCTGCGCCAGGGTTTCTTCCCGTTCGTCGAGCCGGGGTTTGAACTGGATTTCCAGTGCCAGCTTTGCCGCGGCGAGGGGTGCTCCACGTGCCATGGAACGGGCTGGCTCGAACTGATCCCCTGCGGCCTGATCCATCCGCGCGTTCTGGAACACGCCGGTGTGGACCCGAACGAGTACAGCGGCTTCGCGTTCGGCGTTGGTTTGACCCGTTTGGCGATGATGAAATTCGGGATCCCGGACATTCGTCTGCTCAACGCGGGTGATGTGCGTTTCAACACCCAATTCCCGACGTTTGTATGATCCAAAGAAAACGCCAAATCCCTTTTTGGAATTTGGCGTGATCCTTTTGGAATTTGGCGTGATGTTTATTCGCACAACTGGCGGAGCATTTCGATGACGAGCAGCACGTCTTCTTTGGAAATCTGCTGCCAACCATCCAGTTTATGATTCAGGATCGCCAGCTTGAACATTTCGGTTGCCTCATCCAGGTCGTGCGGCAGTTTGGGCAGGTTTTCAAACAGGCGCTGGGGTGTGACGGAATCACGCATTTCGTTTTCGATTCCCGTCCGATCCGAAGTGATCGGAGCTTCAACGGCCGGTTTTACCGCGTTGGGAGAACGATCCGTGTCGGTGAAATCGTCGTTTCCCGACTTCTTTGGACGCTCACCGCTATCTTCATAGCCGGCATCCGGGTCGTCGCCAAACCCCTTGGTGAAGGAGTTCAAATCGCGTGCGGTGCTCGAAACGATACCATCAGCCTGAACCCTTCCGGCCTGTTCCGGGGTCGGGAAATTCGCCGAGCCAGTGACACCGGAAAGCTGGTTGGAATCAAGCCCTGCAATGACGTCCTCATCGAGTTCCGAGAGTACAACGTCCTCTTCGCGAGGTTTCAGTTCCGGGGGCGCGCCGATGGCGATCCAGCGTTGCCTGCGCATGATCGAGACGCTCCAGCGATTTTGGACGGCGCCTTCAAGCCAAATTTCCGCGTCCTCCCAGTCCAGGGCGGCCTGAAAGTGGCTCCAGTATAAACCATCGTACTGATCGAACGTTTTACCGAATCGTTCGTACACACGGCGCAGACGCCCAACGTGCTGGCTCGTGACGTTTCCCACGCGGCGGCTCCACGCTTCGTCCGAGTACAGCTGATTCGGAACGCCCGCGGTGATCATGCTCTCGCGCCAGTCGTAAATGAGTTTCCCTTTTTCCCAGTTGGTTCGGCTGATGAGGCGGTTCCACTGCCCGACGAACTCACGCGAGGCTTCCTCGGCGAGAGCAACATCGTATTCCGGCTCTTCCTCGTGAACGAGCGGTTCCTTTTCCATCGAATCAACGTCCGAAAAATCATAAGGCCCGGGATCCTCCTCTTCCAGATCGAAAGGCGGAACATTTTCATCCCAGTCCGGATTTGTATTGGTTTCATTCCAAGTCATATTTTGGCTCCTTCACAAAATATTACGGCTATTTTATTGCAAGACTTAAAGAAAAAAGAGGAGACCCGTGATTTTTTCATTTTATGAGTTTGAATTTATCCTTATTTCCCTAAAAATCAAACTTTCTCTTTAGAAAGATTGGTTTTTCCCTAATCAAAAGTAGATCCTCGTCCGTTTACATCTGAAAAGGCTTCTTTATGACTGGAATCGGCGCACTCATCGGCCTGGCGGTCGGCATTTTTTTAATCATTAAGAAATTCAATCCTGCGTACAGCATGATCCTCGCGGCGGTCCTCGGCGGTGTGATCGGCGGGCTGGATATGAATACCATCGTGAAGCAGATATTCGAGGGTGTGAGCGACATGGTGCCCGCAATCGTCCGGATACTCTCCGCGGGTGTGCTTTCCGGTGCGTTGGTCAAGACGGGAAGTGCGCAGAAAATCGCCGACTCCATCATTCGCGGACTTGGAACCCGGAACGTGCTTCTGGCCCTTGTTTTAGCGGTTTTTCTCCTCACGGTTTCAGGCGTGTTCGTTGATGTGGCTGTTATCACTGCAGCTCCGATCGGGCTGGCGGTCGGCGCAAAAGCGGGGCTTTCACGCGGCTGTGTCCTGCTGGCTCTTGTGGGGGGCGGCAAGGCAGGGAACGTCGTTTCGCCCAACCCGAACACGATTGCGGTCGCCGACTGTTTTCGGGCGGATCTTTCCGATGTCATGCTCGCGAACTGGATCCCGGCCGTGGTGGGAGTGATTGTTACGGTCTTTCTCGCGTGGCTGATTTCCCGGCGTGGGCTGATCCTTACTGAAGAAATGATAGAACATCCAACCGATGAGCAGAATAAAAGCCCGCGCCTTTGGGCGGCGCTTTGCGGCCCGGTCGTAACGCTGGCGCTTCTGGCCTTGCGTCCTCTGGCCGGAATCAAGATTGATCCGTTCCTCGCGCTTCCGGCGGGCGGTCTGGCGTGCATCGTAGTGACTCTGAACTGGTCGAAACTCCGCGAATCGCTGGACTACGGCCTCTCGAAAATGTCGGGCGTGGCGATCCTTCTCGTGGGGACGGGCGCGCTGGCGGGGATTTTGAAGAATTCGACGCTGAAAGACATGGTACTTGATTTTCTCAAGTGGACCCATCTCCCGGAGGTGACGCTCGCGCCGGTTTCAGGCATTTTGATGTCGGCCGCGACGGGAAGCACTACCGCGGCGGCGACCGTGGCGGGAAATTCCTTCTCTGCGGCAATTCTGGCGGCAGGGGTCTCGGCTGTGGCCGGGGCTGCGATGATCAACGCCGGCGCGACCGTGATGGACCAGCTCCCCCACGGGTCGTTCTTCCACGCAACGGCCGGCTCGGTGCAAATGCCGATCCGCGAACGGCTCAAACTCGTTCCGCTCGAAACGGCCATCGGTTTCGTTCTGGCGCTCACGTCATTGCTGGCGAATATGTAGTCCTGCGGAGACGGCGCTTCCTGCGTCGTTCAATCCGAAAGGACGGCCACTTCTACGGGGACGACGCTTCC
>JAFTCU010000184.1 GCA_017454585.1 Thermoguttaceae bacterium
CGAACTGGACGTTTGCTACTCGAAGGACAAAAAAATGGTCATCATGCACGACTCGGACGTGAAACGCACGACCGACGGCAGCGGCGACATTCGCCAGAAGACCCTCGACGAGATCAAAGCCCTGAAAATCGTCTTCAAGGGAGAAGTCCAGGAAGGCGTGCAGGTCCCAACGCTGCAGGAAGCGCTTGCGGTCATTCCGAAAAACGTCTGGATCAATATTCACCTCAAGGAAAACCGGCTGGATCTGGTGATGGAGATCGCGCAGACGCTCACCGAGAACGGCCAGATGCACCAGGCGTTCCTCTTCGCCAGCCCGGCCCTGGTTCAGGAAGCGCGCAAAACGTACCCGGACCTGAAACTCTGCGGGCCGCTGGGCAAATCGTTCAAGGAGTGCGCCGACCTGGCGATCGCCAATAAAGCGCAGTTCGTCCAGCCGAATCCGTGGGCGCACCCGACGATGGAGCCCGCGGACATTCAGCGGCTTCACAACGCCGGCGTGAAAATCAACTACTTTGGAGTGAAAGGCCCCGCCCACGCGAAAGAACTGATGGAAATGGGCGTCGATTTTCCTCTCTGTGACGACGCGACGGCGTGCCTGAAAGAGATCCAAAAGTAAAACCCGCCGGGGCGTGAATCGCTGCATCCCCTGAAATCTTCGTTTTATCAGAAAGGTTTCCGATGAAAAAATTCTTCCTTCCTTTGGTCCTGAACCTTTTACTCCTCCCCGTTTCGGTCTTCGCTTTGCCGGAAATGGACCTCGCCGCCCGCCAGAATTACTGGGTTTCCGGGGATTCTTCCGACGGTCAGAAACTCGAGACTCTCGTGAAAGAAAGTGAGGAAAGCGGGAAAAATCTCCCCGCTGGTCAAGTGCGCTCCCTCAGCGGCAAGCAGCTCGCCGAGATTTTACCCGGAACGCCGGAAAAGCCCCGCGCCAGCGTGCGGTTTTCGTCCGACGAAGGAAAAACCTGGTCCGAGCCGCGCCCCCTTCCGTTGGAACTGGCCGGGATGGGGCACGTGATGCGAAGCCTCCCGGACGGGCGGATCCTCTGCGCGATCCGCTCACCGAACGGCGAGGAAGCCACATTTAACGCCGAAAAAGATGGTTTCCGGCAGGTGATCTGGGTCGGAAATTACATCGACCTGGTGAATGGAACACCGGGGATTTACCGGATGAACCTCGGCAAAATCACCGACCCAACCGAGGCGGTCAGTCTGGAACCGGCCCGGTTTGAAATCACGTCCACGGAGCAAATCGTTCTGAAAGTCCCGGGCGAAAAACCCCGCTGGTTCCAAATGGGCGTCGGCGGCATGGGCGGGATGGACTGGAGTGTCATGCAGACCGTTCATTTCGACCGGCCCGAAGTGGTCGAGGGATGCGAGCCAGTCCTGACGCCGCCGCCAGAAGGAGCGGTGATTCTGTTCGACGGGCACGGCCTTGACGCTTTCCAGGGCGCAGAAAGATGGACGAGCAATTCCGAGTGGATGCAGATCGGAAAAGGTTCCATCCGGACGAAGCAGAAATTCGGGTCCTGCCACATCCACGTGGAATTCAGGACTCCGGCGGAAGTGAAAGGAAAGGGCCAGGGACGCGGGAACAGCGGGATCTACATCATGGACCGGTACGAGCTGCAAATTCTGGATTCGTGGCAGAACGACACGTACCCGCAGGGGCAGTGCGGCGCCATTTACACGCAGAACCCGCCGCTGAAAAACGTTTTCCGGAAGCCCGTCGAGTGGAAGTCGTACGACATTTGGTTCACCGCGCCGAAGTTCGACGCCGACGGGGAGCTCATTTCGCCCGCCAGAATGACCGCCAAACAGAACGGTGTGCTGATCCAGGACGATTTCGAGCTTATCGGCCGGAGCTGGTTCATTCACCGCTACCTGCCGCACGGGGAAAAAGAGCCGCTCGTGATCCAGGACCACGGCTGCCCGGTACAGTTCAGAAATATCTGGATCCAGGAATAAAGAATTCGTCAGAAAAAAAGGGACCGCCTCATAATTTGAAGCGGCCCGTTCTTCGCTACATTACGGATTCATCGGGACGAGAGTCGCACGCCGATCCGCATCGTTCGTGAACTGGTAGTACACCTGAAGCGTCAGTGCACACAGAGCAGTGGCGTAGATTCGCCCGCTGATTCCTCTTTCAAAGAAGAAATCCCGCTCCGCGTCCCAACTTCCGCGCCGGCAAAATTCGTGGCACTGCGTCCGGACAATTTCATCCCGAACGATTTCGTTCCACTCACGCCACTCTTCACCGCCGCGCTGACGCAGTACCAGCGAACCCCAGAACCACGTGTTGAAATCCGGGTCTCGCTCGACTTCCTCCGGTTTTTTCCATTCTTCCCGCGCGTTGTTCACCAGACGCAGCGACGCTTGACTGATGTAACGTTCATCGGCCGAGTCCGGTTCAACGACGAACTCACGCAGAAGGATTCCGAAAGCGGTCACCAGCTCCGTGGGGTACGGCGTTTGCGACTGTTCCAGTGTCGTTTCAGTATTCCATTGTTTCTTCGAATCGTCCGAGGGTTTCGGGATCATATTCCGGTAGTAAACGCGCAGTTTCTCGATCACGGAAGCCGGAACCTTGCAGCCCGCCTTCTGCGCCATCGCGAGAGCCATGATCTGCCAGCCGCTGATGGACGAGTAACTTTCCTCGTCTTTGTCTGGTTTTTGTCCCCAGCCACCATCATCGGCCTGATTGCTGATAATGAATTCGACCGCGCGTTTCAGCGCTTTTTCGTACTTTTCATCCAGCTGAACGTTTTCCGATTTGGCGAGCAAAAGAGCCTCTGCCAGTGCCAGTGTCGCGATCCCGTGTTCCTGCATATACCACTGATGGAATTCACGACCATCTTTGCTCGGAGTCACGATGGAACCACTCTCTTCCTGCATCTCGACGAGCCAATCCAAACCTCGTTTCACGTTTGTGGAATATTTATGACCATTGAAGGAGTAATTTCCACCGGCCTGCAATGCGAGAACAGCCATACCTGTCGTGGCGACGGTATAGTCCAGGGATTTATCCATGCAGTACTGCTTCCGTATCCCGGGGTTTTCTTTATCGTACTTTTCCGGATGCTCACAGCAACACGATTTGCTTTCCGGGTCAATGCAGAATTTTCCCCAGGCGCCGTAGGTCGGGACCTCTTTACCCTGCTTCTTGTAACGCTTGGTACACTGATGTCTCGCAAGCCAATCCAAGGCTTCCTCGACAGAGTTTTCCGATTCTTCCGTTCCTCCAAGAGTCTGGATCCAATCCCTTCGGTCTGGCTTCACGCGAAAGGAATAGAGGTCCATCGGCGGCACACATTTGCTCTCGAAATCTCCCAGGACTTTGACCGTTGGTTTTAAATCTTCAGAAAAACCAACCATGCAGACGTTCCAAAGGTTCCCCTTCTGCTGAACGTCTGGTCGAATCGTTTCGAGAAGTTTGTTCCCATAGTAAACATCGACCCGCGCACCAGATTGAGCCAAAAACGGCGTTGTGGCGTCTTTTTGATTGGAGTAATCGTGAACATAAAACAGGTAAGAACCCGGCTGAGGTTTTCGTACCGTAATCGTTTCCGGTCCAAAACCCTCAGAGGTGGAAGCGTCAACCTTCACGATCGACGGGCTCACCGTCTGACGATTCCCATAACAAACGTGGAACTCGCTTTCTCCCGGCAGAGGCCCTTCAAGGTGCGCATCCAAATCGTTCGGCGTCCGTTTCCACGAAAGCACGAAACGCAGTTGGTCCGAGGAAATCTCCGGCGAGAGACACACACGAATGGGATCCATTTCGGAACGGCTCTTGAACTGGTATGTGATGTAGCTCGGAGCACTAATTTCAAAGGTCTGTTCCCCTTCAGGGAATCCGGAGAGCGAGAAGGACCCGTTATGCATCGCCGAAGCGTGAAAGTGCGTTCCCGGGATGGAAATTCTCGCACTTGGAACCGGAGCGCCGGTCACAGCGTCGTAAATCGTCCCGGCCAAACGGCTGCTCGTGGAAACAAACTCACCTTCCTGCGTATGGAAATGGAGATTCGCGAGTGTCGTCCGGGATTTTTTAAGCCAAAACTCATCCCTGTACGTCACCTGAACCTGGTCGGTATCTTTCGGGTCACGAATGTACATTTCGAACTCGTCCGATTCTCCCGCGGTAAGTGTTTGAATGATCGTCTTGGTACGCACATCGTCCTCATAGGAAATCGCTATTTTCCCATCGGTGTACGGTGTGTACGTAATGATAATACGCTCCTTTTCCAGCTGACTGCGCGTGATGGAATCGCCGAGCTGCACAACGGCATAGCTCCAGATCGTTCGATTGTAAAGCCATAACCCTGCGGCCAAAACCAAGATAAAGACCAGCACTGAAAGGTTCGCAAGCAGCTTGCCCCGCTTCAAACGCCGCCGCGCTTTGTCATGTAACCCCTGAAGTTCCTCACGAAGTGCGAGTTCCTCCGGCGTTTCATCCCCCTGAAGCTGCGGAAGATACGTCTGGAAGTTTTGCATCAGGTAGTTATTGCCGGGCATAAAAACCATTCCGAAAAATGACGGAAACATTCTGACCGGCGGCTCCTGGATATAGGGAGACGGGCCACCGCTTATGACCGGCGGCTCGATACGTTTCTGCGATGGATTATACCCGGCCACTGGCGGCTCAACGAGCTTTTGCGGCTGGTTGTAACCTGCGACTGGCGGCTCTACACGCTTCTGGGGCTGGTTAAAGCCCGCGACCGGCGGCTCTACACGCTTCTGGGACTGGTTAAAGCCCGCGACCGGAGGCTCTACACGCTTCTGGGATTGATTGAATCCGACGACCGGAGGCTCTACACGCTTCTGGGACTGGTTAAAGCCCGCGACCGGAGGCTCTACACGCTTCTGGGATTGATTGAATCCGACGACCGGCGGCTCCGTGAGTTTTTGCTGCTGGTTAAAGCCTGCGACAGGCGGTTCCACACGTTTTTGTGACTGGTTAAAGCCCACGACAGGGGGCTCGACACGCTTCTGTGGCTGCTCCGGAGGCAAAATATTCGATGAGGAGGCCGTTTCTTCCTCTGGCTTCGACCATTTCTCAAAATGAGGAGCGGCAGACGATTGAGGAAGTGGAGGCGTCGCAATTGCGTACGGACTGCCCGACGAAGCCACCTTTGCAGGTGGTTCGATGGGGTGAGGAGTGGGTGCTGGCGGAACAGCAGAATTGTTCCCTTCAGAGGCCGGAGCCGATGCTGCTGGAACAGACGGCTGAACCGGCGCCGCGTAAGGATTAAATGCAGGATTCGCATTCACTCCCGGAAGCGGAGGAGTCGTAATAATCGGCTGTGCAACAGGAATCGGCGGCGTCGTTATGACCGGACGTGCAACAGGAATTGGAGGTGTTGCTATAATCGGCTGAGCGACTGGAATCGGAGGTGTCTTGATAACTGGTTGAGCAACAGGAATCGGAGGTGTTGAGGCAACTGGCTTTGCAACAGGAATCGGAGGTGTCGCGATGGTCGGCTCGGCGGGCACAGATTTCGGTGTAGAAATCGGCGGCAAGGGCGTAACCAATGAGACCTTTGGAACTTTGTCCGATGGCTCCTCCTCTTGCGCAGATTCTTTTTTGGTCGGCTCGGCGTTCATCCCCGGGATCGGTGGTGCGGAAGGGATTTTGCCCGTAAAAGGTCCGTGAGATTCCGATTCTTTTCCGGTCGGCTCGGCGTTCATCCCCGGGATCGGAGGTGCGGAAGGGATTTTGCCCGTGAAAGGCCCGTGAGATTCCGATTCTTTTCCGGCCGGCTCGGCGTTCATTCCCGGAATCGGCGGGGCGGAAGGGATTTTGCCCGTAAAAGGTCCGTGAGATTCCGATTCTTTTCCGGTCGGCTCGGCGTTCATTCCCG
>JAFTCU010000185.1 GCA_017454585.1 Thermoguttaceae bacterium
AACTTATCGCGCACGGCGTGGACACGGTGTACACGGTCGATGACCCGTGCCTGAAAAACTTCACGACCTGCCCATACGCCAAAGTCGTCTGTACCCTTATTGGGAAGTATGAACCGCAGATCGTGCTCTTTGGAGCCACCCCTTTGGGACGTGACCTCGCTCCGCGTATTGCCAGTGAAACCCGCTCCGGCCTGACCGCCGACTGCACGAACCTGGAAATTAGCGATGTGACGGACGCCCGCACCAAGGAAGTCCACGAAAATCTGCTCCTTCAGATCCGCCCGGCTTTCGGTGGAAACATCATTGCGACGATCGTAAATTACGATTCGTGGCCTCAGATGGCGACCGTCCGCGAGGGTGTCATGAGCAAGAAACCCGCCGACCCGTCCCGCACGGGGAACGTCGTGGCCGAGTCCGTCGAGGGAATCGGCGCACTGGCCCAGCTCGTTCAGGTCGTTGAGCGTCACGTTGAGGAGCGCAAAGTCAATCTGAAAGCGGCCCGAATCATCGTCGCGGGCGGCGGCGGAGTCGGAAGCAAGGAAAACTTCGATCTGATCCGCGAACTGGCGGCGGCCCTTGGTGGAGTCGTCGGCGCAAGCCGCGCGGCCGTGGACAGCGGGTTCATTGGCCACGAGTACCAGATCGGCCAGACCGGCACGACGGTCCGCCCGGCTCTTTACATCGCGGTCGGGATCAGTGGAGCCGTTCAGCACGTGGCGGGAATGCAGGATTCCGCGAAGATCATCGCGATCAACTCCGACCCGCAGGCGCCGATCTTCTCCATCGCGAACTACGGCATCGTGGGCGATTTGAACCAGGTCGTCCCGATGTTGATCAAAGCCGCGAAAAACCGGCAAAAAGAGTAACAAAACGAATATCGAATATTAAAACAATAATATTATTTTTAACGTTCGTTATTTAACAAACTGGACCCGCACAACCCCTTAATCAAAATCAAAAAATCATGGGAAATTTTTACCTCGATAACGAAGATATTCAGTTTTATTTCAAGGCGATCGACGTCAAAAAACTGGCCGAGATTCAGGAAGACTATGCTGAAAACGGCGATGCGGACTACGTGCCGGATGATTTGGACGACGCGGTCGATAATTACCGCCGTGTGCTGGAAATCACGGGTCAGATCGCTTCCGATACCCTCGCGAAAAACGCTGAACAGGTCGATGAGGAAGGAAACACTCTGAACGACGACGGGACGGTCACTCTGAACCCGAAAGTCCGCGAGAACCTCGACACGATGGGCGCTGCCGACCTGATGGGCTTCACCCTTCCGCGCCGTTACGGTGGTCTGAACTGCCCGACGCTCATTTACACGATGGCGACGGAAATCGTCTCCCGCGGCGACGTTTCGTTTATGAATATGTTTGGGCTTCAGGGTATCGCCGAGACGATCAACGCCTTCGCGAGCCAGGAGATCAAGGACCTTTCGCTTTCCCGCTTCTGCAACGGCGAAGTGACCGGCGCCATGGTTCTGACCGAGCCGGACGCAGGGTCGGATCTTCAGTCCGTCCGTCTGCGTGCGGACTACGACGAAGCGACCGGGCAGTGGCTCCTCAACGGCGTCAAACGTTTTATCACGAACGGCTGCGGCGAGATCCTCCTCACGCTGGCCCGCAGTGAACACGACATCGACGACGGCCGCGGTTTGAGTCTTTTCTACTCGGAACGCAACGAGCACGTGAAAGTGCGTCACCTTGAGCACAAACTCGGGATCCACGGCTCCCCGACGTGCGAGCTGGTCTTCACGAACTGTCCGGCAAAGCTCATCGGCGACCGCCAGCGTGGTTTGATCACGTACGTCATGGCCCTGATGAACGGCGCGCGTCTTGGGATCGCCGCCCAGTCGCTCGGCGTTGCGGAAGCAGCTTTCCGTCTGGCGCGCACCTACGCCAATTCCCGCTGCCAGTTTGGCGGGCCGATCGAAAACCTCCCACCGGTCGCCGAGATGCTGACCGACTCCAAAGTCTCGATCGAAGCGGCCCGTTCGTTGGCCTACGAGACTGCGGCGATCTGTGATCAGGAGCACAATGCGCAGCGCGTGACTGAAACGGTTCCGGACCTTCCGAAAGAAAAATCGCTTCCGCTGAAGAAATTGATGAAATCGCTGAAACGTTTGAACGCGATGCTCACCCCGATGTCGAAATTCTACGCGTCGGAAATGGCGAACAAAGTGGCCTACGACGCGATCCAGGTCCTCGGCGGTTCCGGCTACATGAAGGATTACGCGGCCGAACGTTACGCTCGTGACGCCCGCATCACGAACATTTACGAAGGCACGAGCCAACTTCAGGTCGTGGCGGCCATCAAAGGGATCACGAGCGGTATTTTCCAGTCCTACGTGGAGGAATTCGAGGCGAAAACCTACGACGATCCGGAACTGGACGCGCTGAAAGCCCAGCTGGTCTCCGCGAAGGAAAAAGTGGTTCAGGGCGTGGATTTCGTCAAAGCGAAGTCGGTCACGTACACGGACCTGAACGCCCGTCGGCTCGTCGAAATGGGCTGCGACGTGATCATCGGCCACTACCTGCTAAAGCAGGCGGCCCTTTGCGACCGGAAAAAGACCATTTTGTAGTACTTCCTCGCCCGTGAAAAGCCTGCCATCGAGAAGAATCTGCTCCAGATCCTCGGCGGCTCGCAGCTTGCGGTGGATGCGTACATGGAAAT
>JAFTCU010000186.1 GCA_017454585.1 Thermoguttaceae bacterium
AAGCCCAAACGGGCAAGTGGTGGAACATGGATTCGAACCATGGAAAGCACTGCTAGCAGATTTACAGTCTGCCCCCTTTGGCCACTCGGGAATTCCACCATTTTTTGTTAAAAAGCTAGAGGTGGGACTTGAACCCACAACCTGTTGATTACAAATCAACTGCTCTGCCAATTGAGCTATTCTAGCGGATTTGAGTCTCTGGTCCTCATATAACTCAGGATAGTATAGCAGAAACCTGAAATTCATCAAGGGGGGGATTCCCAAATTTTATCAAATTTTTCTCTTTTTCTTTCGTTCCCAATCTTTTCCCCAGGGAAAAGCAGGGGAAATGGGCGGGAAAGGAAGGCGGGAAATCATTCCGGATCGGCCGGTTTTTCCGTCGCCTGCTGCATGTAGATCGGCTGGCGGCGATAGTAAATTTCCAGCGTCATGAGGCAAAGCGCCGTTTCGTACAAACGCCCGCCTGTTGCCGCGTATCCGCCGCCCGGGTTCCAGCTCCCACTGTTGTGACCGTCCCCTTTGACCTGGCTTTCCACGATCTGATCGTGCATTCTTTTGTACCAGCGCGTCCAGGGGTCGCCGCCGTAGTGACGCAGAAGCAGTGTGGCGTAGTAATTGTAGTACATGTCGCGGCTTGGGCCCATGCTGCTGATGTACTCAACGCCTTTTTTCAGCATCGGATTCTCAGGATCCCAGCCGTCGTAGTACATCCGGTCGAGCAGCGCAATGGCCGTGCAGCCGGGAGTTCCGCCCGGGGTCACGTAGCCGTATTTTGCGCCGTCTTCTGTCTGAACCGAGTTCAGAAAATTCATGGCCTTTGCCGGGACGATCGGATCGACCGTCAGTTCGCCCAGGCAAGCGGATTTCAGCGCCATGAGCTGCCAGCCGGAAACCGATGTGTCGCCGGGCTGCTGCGGAACGTACCGCCACCCGCCGCCAACCGGGTCCTGAGCGTACGTAATAAAATTAATGGCCTTCTGCGCCGGGCCTTGGAGCGACTTTTCTTTCGTCATCGCGTAGGCTTCCGTCAGGCAAATTGCGGCCAGACCGTGCGCGTACATCGTGCCTTCTGCCTGGTGGAGTGAACCGCCGTCCTCGCACTTCGGGTCTTTCGTCATCGAGGCGACCAGGTACGTCAGTCCCTTTCTGACCTGCTGCTGGTACTCGCCTTCCTGAATATACGCCGCACCGCAGCCAAGAAAGGGAAGGATCCCCATGGCCGTCGCGGCGTTGGTGCATTTCATCATCGATCCCGGGTTTCCGCAGTTGCAGCCATCCCCCACGAGGCAGTGATTGAAGTTCCAGCTTCCGTTCGGGAGCTGATGCCGGGCGAGCCACTCAAGTCCAGGCTTCACAGGCCCCGGGCCGCAGATTCGTGTACCGGAAGCAAGGGCCTCTTCCCCCTCCTTCGAGTCCACGGCTTTCTCATCGGCCGGAACGTCCTGCGGTGCCGCGTGGAACAGAACCGCCACCGATTTGGCGGGAAGCGCGAGTTTCCCATCCTTCCAGATTTCCGGCATGACGGTAAACGAATGCTCCTGATCGAGCAGTTTCACCTCGGCCCCGGCAAAGTCCGCGCCTTTAATTTCCAGCGGGACTTCCGCCGCTTCGTCCGAATTGTTCACGACCATGATCGCCGCGTCTCCCGCCTCGTTTTTCGCCGCGAGGGCGTAGATTTTAGCCGCCTGGTCAGAGGTCACTGCGACCGCCGTCCCGAGTTTGTACAAAATGTTGAAGGCGTAAATGGACCAGTACGTTTTCGTGACTTTTTTGCTCGGGAAGTAGTACAGGCCGCAGTAGGCGCGCTGCGGGTACGCGTCGTAGTACATCGCTTTGTCGATCCCCGTCTGGTACTGCATCAGGCAGAACGCGGAAGCGACGAACGCGGCACCGGGCGCTTCTTTCATCTCGTCGAACTGGTCCGGCCGGTTCGTGATGTAGTTCCACTCGTTGAAAATATTCTCGACGTTTTCCATGCCGTGCTCTTTGAGTTTTTCATCGACGTACTTCGAGTGAGCGACTATTTCTTCCGGGTCGCTCGTGTAGAGGTGCCACGAGAAGAAATCCAGCGGCGCGCGGGTCTCCTCGTCCTGAACGTAGTCGAGGAAGGTTTCGAACCAGTCGATAAAACTCCAGTGCCAGTGCCCCGGTTTGGCGCTTTCTGCCCGTGTGAGCGGGTAGAAGCCGCAGCTCGCGTAACCGCCGATTTTCAGGTCCGGGAAGCATTTCTTGAGGTGGTTGGCCGTCACGCGGTACAGCTCGAAAAACTGCTCCTTGGTCCCCTTCCACATCGGTGGGTTTTCCGGCTCGTTCCAGATCTCCCAGTACTGGATCCCGAAATGATGGCCGTCCGCCCAGCCCTCGTTGAAGTGGCGGATCATCATCTCGCAGATCTTCGCGAATTTCTGGGGGTCTTTCGGCGGGAAGATCCGGTACGCCTTGATTTGGTAGTAGTTTTCGATCGTCACGCCGAGCCGGTAAAACGGTTCCACGCCGGATTTCACCAGCCCGGAGAGATACGCGTCCGTGAACGCAAAATCGTACGAGGCCGGGTCGTCCGGGTCCGCGTCGAAATTGGGGAAAATGTTCGGAATGTCCACGTAAACGCCGCCGCCGAAACGCCCCATCGTATCGTGGAGCCGCGAGTACGGGATCCCAGCGTCGCGCAGTTCCGGCAGGACCTGGCCATGCGTCAGCGGCGAATTATCGATCCCGTGCAGGGGTTTCACCTGACCGGCTTCCTGAGTGAAATCGACCTGAACCGGCCCGGCAGCGAAAAGCGCGGAGGCCAAAAGAACGAATATGAGGGAGGAAAAGAAGGCTTTCATCGGATTCTCCATCAGGCGGGCGGGGGCAGTTATGCCTCCGAAAATATCAGGTTGAATGTGGTCTTTTTTCGGGAGCATAACTACCCCCATTCACCTGATTGTACCAAAGAGAGAACCACCTGTCAAGGGGCTGCTGAAATACGTGATTTAACTACAATGAATTAATTAAAAAAAGCACCGTTTGAGAAAACGATGCTTTTATTTCTTCGAACAACAGCGGGAATCCCGGTTCTGCTCGAGTCAGAGCCGAAATCGCCACCAATCGGGGCGTAACACCGTGAGGCTGATGCTCACTGGCGACCGTCGTTCAATCTTTTGAAACCAATCGGCCTGGAACTCATTCGCCAACATAGGGAAGGAGAGCCATGAAGCGGGCGCGTTTCACCGCAGCGGTAACAGCGTGCTGGCTCACAGCGGAGCAACCACTCTTACGACGGCTGAGAATTTTGCCCTGGCGATTCGTCAGTTTTTTCAACAATTCCACGTCTTTGTAATCGACGTAGAGCGGACGAGGCAGCTTGCCGTCCACTGCGAGCGGGTCCTTTTTCTTTGTGTGGACCTTGGCCTTTGCGCGTTTACGGAACGGAGCAGCTCCTTTTTTGCCCTTCTTGTTAAAACCACCAGCTCTGGACATTTTAAAACCTTTCAATAAAATCTATATTCTTTCCACATTCCTGCAATGGGATACAATTAGAAAAAAGATTATAACGGATTTCAAATTTAATGCAAGGGGGGGGACCAAAAAAACAGGAAAAAGGATTTTTTTCTCCCCCCCTTTGTTTTATTCAAAAAACGGGTATGATAGTAATATTGTATTCTCGTCAAGATGCAGGAGAAAAAAATATGAACCCCATGGAGTGGAACTCAAACGAAAAAGAAGCATTTGAAATTGTTCTGGGCTACCTGAATTTTTCTTCGGGTGACCCGGCAGCTAAATTTCTCGCGGGGCTGAATACCATCTGCGCCGGTCTCGACGCGAGGAAAGCGAAAGAGGATCCTACTCCTATGTGGTGTCGGCTCGCGGCCGCTCTTTGGGACTATTTAAAATGGGTCCAGCCCAACTCGGAAGTTTTCTCTCAGGATACACAAGTCAGGCAGGCCCTCCTTTTTGGTTTCCTTTATTTTTTCCCCCATTACCGTGTCTGGCACAAAGACCTCCTTTTCCACCAGAAAGACGATGTTTTATTCAACGCGTTCTCAATTGGTCAGGCCTTTTACGCTATTCTGAAAGAAAAAGCCTTCGAATCCATTCCGGACGAAGCCGCAAATATCGCTTCTTCGGAGGAATTTCTCAAAACTTCTGACGCGGAAATGCCCGCCCGTGAAATCACTCCCGAAATACAAAAAGCGCTCGATCGTACGATCAACCACTACGACGATTTTATCGGCTACCGCCCCATTCCGGTTTTACATTCCCGGCAAAAAATGCAGGCTTACCGTCACGAATGGCTCCACGCGATTCCGCTTTATATCAAAGGCGTGGGCGTAGTTCACGGCGAATTTACGCAGATGGTCACCGATGCGCTGGAATATCTGAAAATTTCTGACGAATCCCTCCTCAACACTGCGATGTTCGACCTGGAAAATCTTGAAGAGCTTTCATTCGACCCGCGGGCAATGGATTTTAATCATCCGGTCAATCGCCGCCTGAATTACCACTTTGGAAGTTGGGACCCGATGCACATCACGAACAAAGGCACCTACGACCGCTTTGTTCTGATTGAATCCACTATTCGTTCAATTTTTTCTCGGGCCCAAAACGTTCAGAAAGAAGAACAGGGCATCCCGCGCGAAGAACTTCGTAAAGAAGCCTCTGCGGTTCTGGCGGGAACCCTTCTCATGGGCGCGGCTGTAGGTGGGTGGGGGCCCGGCGCACGAACCTCTGCCGACACTTTCGAGTCTCTACTCCCAAAAATCGCGAAAATTCGTGACATTTTTTACCAGCAGCTCCTTGAAAAAATGCCCGAAAAACACGCCGAGCGTTTGCGTGAGGAAGCAAAAATACTGCATCAGCCTTTTGCCTCGGCCCGACAGTATTTCAACCGCAAACTCTCCAAACAACGCGCGGAGCAGTACCAGAACGTTCAGCTAGCTCGCCTGTACGCCTGGATGGGATACCAGGAAGCCTCGGACGAGATGATCGCCCGAGTGAACGTTCCTTCGTCACGGATGAGGTGCAATATCGATTGTCTCATAACGAAGGCTCATTTCGATATTGATCACGACCGAACGCTCGAGGCCATTCCCAAACTCTACAAAATCGAAGAGATCCTGAAGGAAGGGATCGAGTGTGGGGCGTTCGTCGATCCGTGGTACATTTTGGGGTTTGACGGTCAATATCCCCTTTCCCTTTCGGTCGAGGATTCAACGCAAGACCAGCGCGTAGATGAGTTGATCTCGCTGATCGGCGCGATCTTCTCACTCTATTCCCGAATCCTGAAAGAAACGGCAGCAAAAGGTTTACACAAGGAACGCACCGAGCTGATGTTCCGCATGGAACAGATCACCCAGTGGTGGGATCAGTTCGGAACACTCGACATTTCGGAGATCAACAGCATTTCCGGCGCGGAGACTTACGAATCCGTCCAACTCGTCGTGAACGCACTGGATGCGTGGTACGAAGGCGGGACCGCCGCGGGCGACATCGCGTTCTGGCGGCCGCGCATCGTCGATTTTACCTCACCCAAGGCGTACACTCTTTTGATCGAGGCCCTGCTCGACCAGAAAGATCCGATCGCAGCGATGGCTCTTCTGATCAACTGGTTAAGTCAGTCCGAACTGATGAAACTCGACGACGGTGACTACTCATTCCACCCTCTGACCCTTCGCTGGATGGAAGATCTTTGGTACCCGCCGACCAAAGAGCAGCGGCTCCTTTGCCGCCGTGGTTCGACTCTGACAGATAACTGGAAACTCGCGAAACGTTTCATTGATCTGGTGGAAGCCAATGCGGAGATTTACGGGACAGTTCCTACTTTGGATCTGGAATCTTCAACCAAACATAATTCCTCTCGCGGAAATGGTCCAAAACGAAAACACAGACGCCCGGAAAATGAAGATGTCGAAACAGGTTTCGATTCCCTGGAAGACGAAAACCGTGAAGAGCTTGATGACAATGAAGACCACGAGATCTTCAATGCGGCCTGGGAAAATGTCATTTATCACGATTCGACGGACGATGGGATCGACGACTCGATGATGGACGGCGAGTCACTCAAACACTCCATCGAAGATTTTCCGCTTACGAGCGAAATGGATCGCATTTCTGACCGGCTTCTGTTCATCATCACTCAGGCTCGCCTCTGGAAAATGGCCTCGGTCTTTTCCATTCCATTCGCGGATGAGCACGAAGATCGTTCCGAGGCTCTTCAGAATTGGAGCAATCAGGCGACCGAACACCGAAAACGTCTCGAAACGCTGATTTCCGAAGTAAAGAAGTTTGAGGTCAAAAAGCCTGACTTCTCGCGGTCGATCGCTATGATGGAATATGAAAAGCAGCTTGGCATGAAGTACCTTCTGCTTGACCGGCTCGTTTCCACCGCCAGTGAACTTGAGGATGCCCAGCGTTTAATGCGCATCGCTGATGTAAAAAACCGGATTTCGCAAATCGACACGTGGGAGAATGCGACGCGTTGTGTCATCCAGGCATTGATTTGCGGCGAGCCTCAAACTGTCAAAAAAATCTGGCGAAAAACGTTGAAACTCCTCTCTAAAGAGCCGATCCTTTATGAACCCATTGAACGTGGCGGTGATCCTATTCGGATGATTCGGATCAAGAGTATTTTAACTGTCATTCAGCGTTTGCTCTCCAATCTCCCGCTTCAGGGGCTGCTCGTCGAGACGTACCAGGTCCTTTTGACCGTTCAGGAAATGGAACGTCTGCATCCCATCAACGGGCGTGTAATTACGCGCTACGACGCCCTGTTCGACCTGGGAAGTAAAGGTATCCTCAGGTCGATCATCGTCAGCGGTTCTAAACCTGGCCGACAGAAGTGGAGCCTTGAAGTATTCATCAAACTGCTCGACCAAATGATGGATATCCTCCTTCAAAACTGGATTATACACAGTCATGGGATCCGTATTTCATCACTTGATCCGTTCCAGGATCCACGTGACTGGAATCAGTTAAAAACATTTATTCAGACCTACGGCGAGGATCTTTTCTCTCCCATCCAGATGAACTATTCGAACTTGCAGGCAATTCATCACGAAGGAGTTCGTTCCTGGCTTGAATCCCTCAAGGAAAATATGGAGCTGAATGAAAATTCCTGGCGTCCCGATGGAAAAGAAATTCAGGGCAAAAAGTTAATAACCGATCTGGAGGCCGGGAAAATCTCGTTATTTCATACCCAACGTTTGCTCGAAACAATCGTCGAAACCCTTCTGGAGCGTTACGACCAGTTCATCGATTACAATACCACGACCACCCAATCCGATAATGGGGCCAACCTTTACATTTTGTTCGACTTCCTTAGGCTGCTATGTGAATACGATCGGCTGTCATGGGATTTGCGGCCGTTCATAAACGCGCATAAAGTGATGGTTCGCGAGAAAAGTTACGATGTCGCGGATTCCTGGTTCGAAAGTATTCAGGACCGATCTGCGTTCCAGGCCAAACAGTTCATTCGCAGTTACAAAAAACTCTGCATCAAGTACGGTTTGACAGTAAAAACCGTCGGCGACCGCATGGACGAACGCCTCGTAATGCCGATGGCCATTAATAAATTGTGTGCGTTGCTGGAACCTTCGATCCAAGAAGCCCGTACGGGAGGCGAAACCCCCTCGTTCACACGATTCCTGGAACTCGTTAAGGAATTCACCGCTGACGCTCTTGGGACTGGCTACGAACCGCCGGATTGGCTGGAAGAAATTGAGAATGAAATCAATCATTACAGAAATCGTTCCGAAGAGGACGACGAAATGCTGGACCTGAAAGATTTTATCCCCTCGAAGTTAATGACCAAAACGGACATTCAACGGGTCATTCGTACTCTGAATCCCAACTCGAAACCTGCCCCGTCAGAGCACAATCCCCTGGAAGAATTTAACGATATAATAAAAGATTCTTCCCTGGATAAGCTGATGAATCGTGTCAACGATCCGGATATAACGATGGAAGAATTAAAAGATTTTCTGATAAATCAGTTTCAGAATCAGGAAATCATCGGATTTGATTTGGGGAATGAACTCCTCAACAATGAAGACCTGGAGAACACAGAAAGCGATGATTCCGATGAAGATGATGAAGACGATATATTCCGAAAATTGTTTGAATAACAAAGAACAAAATCAAGTTTTTCGCGATTCTTTTTCGTGAAGCCTTTATGACTCGTTCCTGATTCCTTTCCCCGTTTCCTTTTTCCCAAGGACCAATCCCATGAAACACCTGATTTTCTCCATTTTCGCGCTTATGACTGCCATCCTTTTTGCGATTGGCGACGGCATCGCGGCCGAATTCGCCGACCGGTACGACTCACTGGAAAAATGTGAGTGGAAATCCCCGAACGGAACGCTGCTTTACCGCAAGCTGACCCCGCCTGATCTGAAACCGGGCGAAAAGTACCCGCTGCTGATCTTCCTGCACGGCGCAGGGGAACGCGGAAACAATAACATCTCGCAGGTCGCCGGCCAGGATTCCTTCCTGAATCTCGTCTGGAGCGAGGAAGGCTCCAAGTATCCGTGCTACGTCATCGTGCCGCAGTGCCCGAGCTTCAAGAAGTGGTGCGAGGTGGACTGGAACCTGAAAGACACGCACGCCACGCCCAAACAGCCGTCGGACGCCATGGGACTCCTCTACGAGCTGCTCCAGGACCTCAAGGCCAAAGATCAGATCGACCCGAAACGGATCTACGTGACCGGCATCTCGATGGGCGGCTACGGCACGTTTGACTTCATTGTCCGCTACCCGGAAGAAGTGGCGGCGGCGATCCCGGTCTGCGGCGGCGGCGACAATGAAAAGCTCGCGACCACCCCGGGAGTGAAAGACATTCCGATCCAGATCTTCCACGGTGACGCAGACGGGGCGGTCCCGGTCCAGCGCAGCCGGAACGCCTACGCGGCCCTGAAGAAAAACGGCTGCGACGTGAAGTACACCGAGTACCCCGGCGTCGGCCACGACTGCTGGTTCCAGGCGTACAAGACCCCGGGTCTGGCGGACTGGATGTTCTCACAGAAAAAGAAGTAGTAAATACGGGGACGACGCTTCCAGCGTCGTCACTAATTCATAATTCAAAATTCATAATTCTTAATTAAAAGACGATGCTGGAAGCGTCGTCCCCGTAATGGATCCGTTGATGTTTCGTTTTTTGATCCCACTTTTCGTTCCTGGCGCCGTTTTTAAGCCCAAACGTTTGAGATCCTTTCGTTGGGACGGGACCAAAATCGTAGAATACCTCGGCAAAGCCAAAAGCGTCGAGATTCCCGAAGGCACGACGGAGATCGGCCGCAAAGCGTTCATGGGCTGCGACTCCTTAAAGTGCGTCACGATCCCGCCAGGCGTAACCGCGATCGGGGACAGCGCTTTTGAAGACTGCGTTTCCCTGACCTCCGTCGAGATTCCCGAAGGCGTGACCAGGATCGGAGACCGCGCGTTCTGGGGCTGCTCTGATTTAATGAGTGTCAAACTTCCCGAAAGTGTGACAGAAATCGGCGGAAATGCCTTCTGGTACTGCAGCTCGTTAGAATCCATCGAGATCCCATCACGTGTCAGGAAAATCGAAGCGGGAACGTTTGAGTGCTGCTATTTCCTGGAATCCGTCTCCATTCCCAATGGAGTCACGGAAATCGGGAATGGCGCGTTTGATTCCTGCAAATACTTAACCTCCATCGACATTCCAGAAAGTGTGAAGCGGATCGGAGCCCGCGCGTTTGCCGGATGCCTCTCTTTAAAATCGGTGACCATCCCCGACAGCGTCAGGAAAATTGGAATCGGCGCGTTTGCCGGGTGTGACGTTTTGAAATCATGGCCAATTTCTCCGGATCATCCTTTTTTCAAGGTCGATGGTCCCGGATTGTTGACCAAGGACGGCAAAAAACTCATTGCCTGCCTGGCATCCGCTCAAAAATACCAGATCCCTGAAGGCGTAACGGTCATTGGAGACAGTGCGTTCAGAGGCTGCAGTTCCCTGAAGTCCGTCATCATTCCTGAAAGTGTAACCCAAATTGAGGCTTGGGCATTTAAAGGATGTGACGCCTTAAAATCCATCGTCATTCCCGACAGCGTGAAGCAAATCGGCGATTTGGCGTTTTATCGCTGCTCTTCCCTGAAAACCATCACGCTCCCTTGCGGCTTGACGAAAATCGGAATGTTAACGTTTGAGGATTGCGAATCCTTAACGTCCATCGTTCTGCCTGAAAGCGTAAAAGTGATCGGAAACGAAGCCTTCCGCGGCTGCGAATCCCTACAAAATATCGTCATTCCGAAAAGCGTCCGGAAAATTGGCGACGATGCGTTTACCGATTGTCCCGCTTTGAAGCAGTGGTCCATCTCCCCCGAAAACCCGTTTTTCGGGAGCGACGGTCCTGTTTTGCTGACCCAAAACGGGAAAACCCTCATCGCCTGCCTGCGTTCCGCGAAAGACTGTGTGGTTCCCGAAGGCGTAAAGGTCATTAAGGAACATGCGTTTAAGGACTGCGACTCCCTGACTTCTGTCGTCCTTCCCAAAGGCTTGAAGGTGATCGAACGTTCCGCGTTTCACGGCTGCAAGTCCTTGAAGTCCATCGATTTTCCCGAGGGATTGGCCGGGATCGGAGACTATGCATTCAATGGCTGCGAGTCGTTAACGTCCGTCACCATTCCCGGGAGCGTGACAAAGATCGGACTTAGCATATTTGAAAAAAAGACGAAGCTGACGATCCAACCCTCGGGCGGATCGGAGGAAGAAGAAGCCATGAGAAAATTTTATCTTAACTTGCGGGTGGAATAGGTACTACGGGGACGACGCTTCCAGCGTCGTCACTAATTCATAATTCAAAATTCATAATTCTTAATTAAAAGACGACGCTGGAAGCGTCGTCCCCGTATTTATTCAATCTCCCGCGACGAAATCTCTACCGCGTTCACGACCGCTTTCGCTTTGTTGATGCACTCCTGGAACTCGCGTTCCGGCACGCTGTCCGCGACGATGCCGGCGCCGGAGCGGATGAAGATCTTGCCGTTTTTGCGGAAAACGAGGCGGATCCCGATGCACGTGTCGAGGTTGCCCGTGAAGTCGATGTACCCGATCGCGCCGCCGTAGATCCCGCGCTTGTTGTTCTCCAGCTCGTTGATGATCTCGCAGGCACGAATTTTCGGAGCGCCGGAAAGCGTTCCGGCCGGAAGCACCGCGTCAATGGCGTCCAGAGCCGTCAGGTCCGGGCGGATCGTTCCGCGGACCGTGGACGCGATGTGCATCACGTGCGAGAAGCGCAGAATCTCCATATACTTCTCGACCTGGACCGTGCCAAATTCGCTGATCTTCCCGAGGTCGTTGCGGCCAAGATCGACCAACATGTTGTGCTCGGAGCGCTCTTTTTCATCGGCCAGAAGCTCTTTTTCCAGCGCTTCGTCTTCTTCCGGGGTCTTTCCCCTCGGCCTTGTGCCCGCGATCGGGAACGTGTGCAGAACGCCGTCGCGCAGTTTCACGAGCGTCTCGGGCGAAGCCCCGGCGATCTCTGCCGTGTCACTGCTGAAGTAGAACATATACGGCGAAGGATTCGTCGCGCGGAAAACCCGGTACGTGTTCAGGAGGCTCCCCTCGAAATCTGCCTCAAGACGATTGGAGAGCACGACCTGGAAAATATCGCCCTCGTGAATGTAGTGTTTGGCCTTTTCCACGATCGCGCAGTACTCCTCCTTCTGGAAGAGCGGCCGCAGCTCCGACGTCACACGCCCTGGGGGGAATTCAGCGCTTTTGCCCGTCTTGACCAGCTTCACGAGATTTTCGATCTCCATCTCGGCATGACGGTAAACCGTTTCCAGATCGCCGTCGTCGGTCCGAATGTTGACGATCAGAACGATCCTCTGCCGTAAATTGTCGAACGCGATCACTTTGTCGAAGAGCATCAGGTCCACGTCCTGAAAGCCCTCCGCGTCCTCGGCGTCCAGATTCAGCGTCGGCTCGGAATATTTGATGTAGTCGTACGAGAAGTAGCCGACCAACCCCCCGGTAAACGGCGGCAGACCGTCGATTTTCGGGCTTCGGTTTTCCTCGAGGATCTTCTCGATCGTCTCCCGTGGGTGGCGCGTCTCGAAGGAGATTTTCGTCCCGGTTTTCAGGCTCATGTGACCATTCATGCAGGTCAGCTCGAGTGTCGGGTCGAAGCCCAGAAACGTGTAGCGGCCCCAATTGTGCTGGCTCTCAAGACTTTCCAGAATGAAGCAGTGACGGCTGACCGTCTTGAGGATCTTCAGGACCTCGATCGGCGTTTTAACGTCCGAGTAGATCTCCCGGCAGATCGGGATGCAGCGGTACTCCGAGGCCAGACTTCGCACGGTTTCCAGAGAAGGAAAAGTCATGAAAAAGCTCCTGAAAAAAAGTACAAAAAGGGAGCGCCAGCGGCCTGCTCCCTTCGTTCAAAATGGATTTGCGATTTCGCCCGAAACCAACCCGAAAATAAATTTCGCCTTGAATTACGCCTGCGCCTTGTAAATATTTTCGGCGATTTCCCGCACTTTGAAGAGGTCGAGTTTCCCACTTCCCAAAAGCGGAATTTCGTCGATTTTGTGATACGCCGTCACGTCCGGGATCCAAAGCAGCGGGTACTTCAACTCGATGAGTTTCGCCTTGATCTCTTCGGGTGTAAGCGAAAGCTCCGTGTACAAAACGATGATTTTCTCGCCCTTTTTCGTGTCCGGAACAGACGTCACGCAAAGTTTCAGCGGATCTTCCGCCGCGTTCCCAAGGACCTGGTTCAGCATATCCTCGATCCCTTCGTGCGGGATCATCTCTCCGCCGATTTTGGCGAACCGGCTCAAACGCCCGGCAAAATAGATGTAGCCTTCCTCGTCGAGCGTGACCAGGTCGCCCGTTTTGTACCACCCTTCCGAATCAAGTACTTCGGCGGTCAGCTCCGGATCGTCGTAGTACCCTTTCATCACGCAGATGCCGTGAACGTAAAGCATGCCTTTTTCGCCTGGCTTGCACGGCTCGCCCGTCTCGATGTTCAGGACTTTAATGCCAAATCCGGGAATCGGGTACCCAAGCGAAGTATCTTTCGGAAGGGGCTCTTTGCCGGTAATACGGCGCCCCATTGGGAGATTCGCGGCAATGACCGGCGAAGTTTCCGTGATCCCGTACCCCTGACTCGGGCGCAAACCGAGCTGCTTCTCGTACTCATCCATCAGCTCCACCGGACATTTTTCCGCACCGGAAATCAAAATCGTGAACGATTTCAGATCGTCCGGCTTCATTTTACGCAGATAAAGGCGCAGGAACGTCGGTGTGGCAGGCAAAATCGTCGGCCGGTATTTTCGGCAGAGTTTCGCGATCTGGATCGGCTCCAGCGGCGAGAAATGGTAAACGCCGAGCATGCCAAGTCCAAGCACGGTCCAAACCGTGGCCATAAACCCAAGCGAATGGAAAATCGGCACAACGCCGAGCATCGTGTCTTGATTATTGAGGTGAAAATACTCACGGCAGGCAATGGAGTTTCCGCCAATATTCCGGTGGGTCAGCATGACACCCTTCGGGACCCCCGTCGAGCCGGACGTGAAAATGATCGTCATCGTTTCGTCAGGGTCGATTTGGTTGAGGCGGAATTTCCGGTACAGCGTTTTCAGCGGCAATTTGGCCGTCAGAGCGCTGGAAATTTTATCCCAGAGGGTCAGTTTCGGGACATAATCCTCCAAACACACCACTTCACACTCCGGCTCCAGATTCAATTTTTCCATGAGCTTGCGGCTTGTGATCATGTGCTTGATCCCCGCTTTGTGAATACAGAGATTCAGCGTCTTCGAGTTCAGCGTGTAGTTCAGATTGACGCTCACCCGGTGGCTTAAAGCCAGAGCCACGTTTACCAGCGTACAAGGAACACTCGGCGGCAGAAGTATCCCCACATTCTTCTCGTTGGCTTCCAAAACGTATTTTTCAAGCAGACGCTTCAGAACCAAAGCCCGAATCAGGGCCTGCGATCCGGTCAATTCCGCGCCCGTTGAATCCGCCAAAGAAAGACGTTTGGCACGATACGTTTTCCACTGACGGAGCGTTGCCCGGATGGGGATCCACTCAAAATCAAAATTTTCCTTGCAAAGAAGTTTTTCGTTCGCGTCCATTTAACTATTTTATTTGTTTGTTGTGTTTTACAATTAATTCCAAGATAGGAATAATTTTAACGTTTTTTCAAGAAAACGCTAGGGGGACGGGGGAAGATGAACGTAAAAATTTAGTAAATTTTTTAAGGAAAGTCCGATTAATTCAAGGGCCAATCCATATTTTCTTTTATTTCCTCTTGACAGAAAGTTTTGAATACGCTATTTTTATTTCAAAAGTGTTTTTTTGCCCGGAACAAAAAAATTTTAAAAAGGATTTCAAGAAATGCACATTTTACCCAAAAAACTGGTTTTATACGTTTCTTTCCTCGCGGTGGCAATCTCGTTCACTCTGGTCTGTGAATGCAACGCCCAACGGGTTTTTCGCCGCCCGATCCGTCAGCAGCAGATCGAAAATCGTGTACGCCAGATTTCACCCCAAAGCGATCCCTCTGACCAGAAGCCAACCCCTGCAGCAGCTGAACAAAAAGCCGAAGAATCGCCCGCTCCGGCCGTAGTAGAGACTCCAGAAAAAGCCCCTGCTCCGGCTGTCAAGGAAGAATCGAAAGAAAAGCCGGCTCCGGCAGTAAAGGAAAAGGCCGAAAAAGCCCCTGCTCCGGCTGCCAAGGAAGAATCGAAAGAAAAGCCGGCTCCGACGGTGAAGGAGAAAACTGAAGAATCTCCCGCACCGGCTGTAAAAGAAAAAGCCGAAGAAAAGCCGGAATCTTCGATCCTTGAGAAAGAAACCCCTAACCCGGAAAAAGCCACTCCTGATTCCAAAGAGGTTTCCTCTGATTCTCTGCATGAAGAAGCCATCAAACACGTTCTGGACAATCCGGACGTTCCGGAAGAAGCCAAGACTGCACTCAAGCAGGCTTCAAAAGAAGACATTCAGAAAAGTGTCGAAGAAGCAACGGCAGAAGTAGAGGCCGACAATTTAAACGAACATATTGACGGTGTCGTTGAAACCTCCCGTATGGAAGTGGACGAAGACTCAATTGAAAAGTCTGTTAATGAAGTGCTGGAATCCTCCGAAGAAACCCTTAACGAGGAGCTAAAGAAGAGTGAATCCGTAAAGACCGACGGAGAGATTGACGATTCTATTCCGGATTCTATCGACCAAATTGTTGACAGCATTGATTCTGATATGGAAGAAGAAGCCGACGAAAGCGCAGAAGTAGCTGTAGAGAACGCTGAAGATGCTGACGACGACGATGATGACGATGACGACGACGCCGAGGCGGAAACCACAGAAGCCGAAGCTCCACAAAACGCTAAAATGGTCAAATTGGCAGACTTGGATCAGGAGTTGAAAGTCCCTGAAAATGCAACGTTTGAAGAACTGCATGCGTTTCTTGTCGGTCTGGATTCCATTAGTCCGGAGGATTTGGATCGGTCGAATCAGGAAATCATGATGACGCAGGCCAAAACGTTCCTCGAAAAAGTCTTTCAGGCAAAACTGGCGGCTTCCAACCAAATGCTGGCGCTGGACGATTTGACGGATGAACAGTGGAGAGAGGGCGTTTCATGGAAAGTACAAAGCCTGGCCAATCTGTTCCAGATCGACGCGGCAAAAATCGCTGATATGCGTGAGTTCGTGGAAGAAATCCGCCCGAACGCTCCCAAAGACATTTTGTGGACGATGGAATCCATCCTGATTCAAATGGAATTGGCTCAACTCACCGAAGAACCAACGCCCGAAGAACTGAAAGAGTACGTGAACCGGATGCTCGAACACACGAAAAAGGGCATTGAGGAAAAATGTGTCAGTCAGGATTTCGTTCTCGCAACTGTTCAGATGGTCGCTTTGACTGAAGACGCACTTCCCAAAGAAGAATCACGCGCGATTTTTGAATCGGCCATTGAAACCCTGAATACTTCGGATGAACCTAAACTCAAAGAAATGGCCAAATTCCTGCAGAAAATTCTGGACCAGCGGGAAATCACCGGGAAAACACCCGACCTGACCCTCGAAACCTACGACGGGAAAACGATCAAAACGGCTGATTTCGTTGGCAAAACGCTCCTGATTTACTGTTTCCAGATGAGTTCCAGGGATCAGCTTCAGGATCTGGGGCTTGTGTATCAGATCTACCTCGCGTTCCATTCCCGCGGATTGGAAGTCATTGGAATCGTTCCTGAAGAAAAAACCGACGCAATGGACGATCTGCTCAAGCAGATTCCGTGGCCGATGGTTTTTGAAGGAAACAATACAGAAAATCCAGCAATCGAAAAACTCTGTGTTCCAACTTTCCCGACCAAAGTCCTTGTGAACGCGGAAGGAAAAATCGAAAACGGGAACATTCAGCCAATGGATCTTTTGAAGTACCTGGAAACCACTTACGGCCCGGTTTCCAAGGCTTCAGACGATGAAACTCCTGGTGAGGCTGATGATGCGGAAGAGGAAGACGATGCGGATAATACCGAAGCGATCGAGTCACCCGCAGACGAGGAGGATAATGAAGCCCCGGAAATAGACGTCGATGAGGACGAAGCACCTGTTGAAAAGGCCAAAAAGGTCAAAGAAAAAGTGAAGGAAAAGGCTGAGGAAACCGCTGAGGATTTACTCGATGAGCTGAACCTGGACCTTTAAGGAGGAAGTTTGGAACCCACACTGGAAACGACTCCCGAAGGCGTGATCCTTCCCGTTAAAGGCGCTCCCGGATCGAAAAAAAACGAAATTCGTGACGTTACGGACGGAATGCTGAAAGTCTGTTGCACGCAAATTCCCGAAAAAGGAAAAGCCAACAAAGCGATTTTGGAGGTTTTAGCCAAACTGTTAAAGCTGAAAAAATCACAAATCACGCTCGTCAGCGGTGAAACGGACTCACGCAAAAAATTCCTCATCACGGGAATTGATGAGGCGGAACTTCGGGAGAAAATCCAGGAAGTTTTAACTCGATGATCGATGAAACAAGGATTTGATCTTCTTTGTTTTTGAGGTTTTAAGAAGTTTTAAGGATTTTCAGTCACCCCCCCTTGATTTTATCAGAAAATTGAGTATAATCTGTGTTCTTGATTAATGTAATCAGATTTATATTCAGTTAATATTCGTAATTTTGTGGAGATTCAGAAGATGACGATTGATAAAAGCCTGAAAGTCCGCGCCGCGTTGATTCGTACGAGAAGTGTTCTTACTCGTGCGGAGCGTATTGAAAAACTTCAGTCAACGGATCGTTGGTCCGAGGGCGAAAGTCCTGTGGGGCTGGCTAAAGTGCGCGTTTACAAACTGCAGATGAAAAAGAAGAAAAAAGAAGCTCCGGCTGAAGAAGAAGCTGGAAAAGGCAAGAAAAAATAATTTGCCCTTTTTCTTCATTTTCAACACATTGGACCTCTGTGAGTTTTCATGGAGGTTTTTTTGTGCAGTGTGTTTTAAGGGGAAAACGAGACAAAAACTCAGGATCATTATGTTCTCAGGAGCGGGAGTTCCAGCTGAACTGTTAATCCATGGTTTCCCTGTTTTCCACGCTTACCTCTTCGCGGTGAACCATACAGTACCGGAAAACGAGTCGTTCCAAAGGCCGTTTGATCCGCGTGAAAATCGGTTCCGTTTCCGGGTGAATTGGCGTCACGTGAATCGTTTTGATTCCCGCCAAATTACCAGCCGCGATGTCCGCCATAAGCTGATCTCCCACGATCGCCGTCGCTTCACGGTCCCACCCTTTTCGTTTTATGACGCGCCAGCAGCCACAGGGAAGCGGTTTCAGTGCCATCGCTTCGTATTCGAGGTGATACATATCCGCGAGTTTTCCGATGCGGCTTTTTTTCCCGTTCGAGAGCAGGCAGACGTCAACGTCCGCGATCTCCAGCGATTCGAGCCACTCCAAAACCCAGTCCTCGAGAAAATCCGCATCATAACGCTTTAACGTGCAGTCCACGTCGAGTAAAATGTGCTGAACGTTGATTTCACGCAAAAAGGCCGGTGTAAGTTCGTTTACAACGTTCACCTTATACTGTGGCAAAAAGGGCCAGAGCAAAAACCGCGCGAAAAATGAGTATTGATTTTCCATTTTATACTTGTGACGCTGAAAATACTATTAAACGTCGAGTTTCCTTTTAAAATTTTATCATACAGACTTCAAATTTTCAAGAGGGTTAAAGGTTTTTCATGAAACTTTTTAAGAATTTTTTGGAAATTACATTGATTTTCCTCCTTTTCGCACTTTACGGAGCTTATGCCGTCCCAGACACCAATGAGGCGCACTACCTCGGGAAAGCCGCTCATTTCTGGAATCCGGATTACGTTCAGAACGATTTTTTCCTCGACTCCCCCGATGCCCACGGAGTGTTTTACTGGACGTTTGGCTGGCTGACGCTTTTTCTCCCTATGAATGCCGTCGCGTGGATCGGTCGGATCATCACCTGGTTCGGACTGGCTTGGGGTTGGGTCTGGATGGTCCGCCCGTTTTTCTCCCGTTTTGGTCTTGCTTTTTTGAGTGCCGGCCTTTTCCTCTTCCTGAGTCAGAACTGCTCGTTTGCGGGTGAGTGGGTCGTGGGTGGCGTAGAGGCGAAAGGCTTCGCGTTCGTCCTGATCTTTTTCGCGCTGGGTGCCGTCATTCGGAACCATTGGAATACGGCTCTGATCTTGCTCGGCTTTTCCGCCATGTTCCACGTACTTGTCGGCGGCTGGTGCCTCGTCGCGCTCGGAATTGCCTGGCTGATCCTGAAAGACTACGAGCGCAGTCTGAAAAAGAGCGGTACGGCCGAGGACCTCGCGAAATGCTTCCTTCCCACGTTTTATTCCATCCTGCCGGGGCTGATCCTGGCAGGTCTCCTGACGCTTCCCGCACTCCTTCCCGCCCTTCAGCTCAATCAGAACGTTTCCGCCGAAGTCGCTCAAAATGCCACGAAACTTTACGTCTATGAACGTTTGCCGCATCATCTGCTTTTGAGTTTCATCGCTCAGAAAACGCCGCAGAAACTTCTTTACTTCGGCATTTTGCTCCTGATGTGGCACTTCCTGATTGCGCGGCCGCGGTACTCCAACGGTGAAATGACCTTTCGGACTTTCATTTACGCCACGCTTTTGATCGGTCTGTGCGGTTGGGGGATCAATCTTTGCATGAATGCCGCGCCGGACCTCACCGCCTCGCTTTTACGCTATTACTGGTTCCGGACGGTGGACGTCATGATTCCGCTTGGCGCCGCGGTTTTGTGCGTGGAATATGCCACTCACGCGGTGACGATTCCAACCGAAAAAACTGATGCGAACGAACGCAAACTGACGAAAGAGGAAAGAAAAACCCTGCGCCGGGAAAACCGTTCCATCGAGAGAATGCTGAACCGCCGGAGGAAGTTCCTCGTCGTTTTGCTCATCGCGCTGGTCTCGTTCCAGGTTTGGGAATCCTCAAAACGTTTCGCCAAACCGATGAAGCCCCGTTCCTGCTCCGGCGCGGCCTGCGGCCAGTCGTGGATCGACCTCTGCCAGTTCATTCAGGAAAACACGGAACCAACGGACGTTTTCATCGTTCCGTACACCGTCCGGACGTTCCACTGGTTCGCGCGCCGGCCCTCTGTTGGCGTCTGGAAAGATGTGCCACAGGATGCTCAGGGCATTTGGGACTGGTGGGGCCGTATGCAGGACCAATTTTATGGTTTTGACCCATCCAACCCAACGCAGCAATATGGCCGCGTCGCGTCTTTTACATTGATGCCGAAACAAAAATTCGGTTACCTGGCAAAAGAATACGGCGCGAAGTACCTCGTCCGCAACAAAAATGATCTGAAAAACCGTCAAATCATCCAGAACGTTCCAAACGGCATTCAGGATTTTGAGCTGGTGTACGAAAACAAAGATTTTGAGCTGCGACGGCTGCAATAAAGCACAAAAAAACCGCAGGCCTCTTTATGGGGTCTGCGGCAAAAAAAGAAGAGAAATGAATCAGTTCAGAATCCCGGATTTTTGCAAATTATCTTCGAGTTTCTGCATAACGTTCGAAAGATTGGTTGCCGAAGGATCCTCAACGTCTCCATGAACGGAATTTGGATCTTGAGCCACAAAACGTCCTTGACAATGCGGACAGGTCAGCGTCAGGCCAAGGTAGCGTACCTGGACCTGCATCCGACGACCGCACGTGGGGCACTTTTGAATGTAAACTCTTTTGGATTCCATACTTTTTTCTCCTAAAAAAGTTGCGATAAAAAAGCTTCGGTCCTGACATATATTCACCAAATTGACCTTAAAGGAACGGTTTCAGCTGTCAGGTAAATGTCTATTTTAGCAGAAAACAAAATATTTTCAAGGAGGGGGGTACTCTTACCGGCAACGGATCACTTTAGTTTCGCCCAGTTCCATCTCCACCGTTCCGGAAACTTCCTGACCGGAAATTTCGTCGAACATTTTAGTGAACCCGGGCTTGGGAGCGACGTGAACCGGCCCGTCCTGCGAGGCGTGCAGAACGATGAACGGCCCGTTCGCCCAGACGTTGCAGTCCGCGTCGGCGAAAAGATGCACGTCGCGGCGAGTCGCTTCTTTTCGAAGGTCCTCGGTCGAAATCCCGTCCATGGAAACCCAAACGAGCGATTCCTTCCCGACTTTCCGCTCAATTTCCACTCGTTCGTCCGGCGTGTAAAATTCCGCGTGGAGCATCACGCAGAGTTTCGGCTGGCGGCCCAGTTTTTTAAGCGTCCCGGAGGTCAGGTCTTCCGTGAAGTACTGCGCGTAAGAGGCCCCCATCCGTGCCAGCGGCGCACGTTGCTCGTAAATGCTTTTTCGCGTGTAACGCCCGGAGGAAATGCGCATCATGACGTTTTCGTCGATGAAAACGCCCACTTCCGGCGCGTACGGCGTGGGGTTCTGAATGAACCACTCGTCCATTTTGCTCAGCGCCTTCATTTCCAGCCAAAGTTCCGGATCCGCGTACCAACCGGCCGAGCCGAGGTCCATCCACCAGCTGGCGTAATTTCTGCACGCGCACTCCCCCGTGTTCCGGCGAAGCAGCTCGCGGGTCTCCTCGCAGGTCTTTCCGCCGTCACCCACGCCCGCAAAATTCTGGTTTCCGGGGGTCAAGTGCGTCCGTGTGTCGTCCTCGAGCAAGTACATTTTACCGGCCAGGGCGACGCTTTCGCTCACGAGCATGCACTGCCCGCCGCCGCCCGCTTTGCGGTCCCAGTACGACTGCGGCGAGCAAATCACGTCCACGTCTGGCGAGTCCAAAAGACGGCGCAGGGCGTAGTGCGCGGAGTAGGCCGGCCCGTTCCAGCACGGTCCGAACTCGAAGCCGTAGCCGTAAAAGAAGACCGTGAGCCGCTTCCCGTCCGTCGCCCGGCGGATGGTCCGCGCGAAATCGAGCACCGTGTCGGTCATCATGACGCTCGTGAACTCGTTAAAATCGACGAGACGCGCATCGGTCAGAAGCGGTTCCTTCATGGCGGTTTCCCACTCTGCAAATTCCGGAACTTCGGCCGAATCGAGCGTCACGCCGGTACGGTTCCACGCCTTCTGGAGCGCTGCGTCGGTGGAGTATTTTTCGCGGAGCCACTCGCGCCAGGCCCTCAGGTCGGTTTTGGCGTACCACGCACGGCCACCCAACCAAGTGTCCTGGGTGAACCACTCGCCCGTATTCTGCCCGCACGGGTGGTAGCCCGCCATGTTCGGCCCAAAATGTTCCTCGAGGTAGCGCACCGTTCGCTCCAGCGCTTTGCACGCCGCCTCACGGTAAAGTTTCGACGAAACGGACTCCTTCCGGTGCTTGGCCGCGAGCCGCTCCGGTGTGACTCCGTGCCAGACCATCTCCTCGTCCGGGTGCTTATTGAGCCACCAGGCCGGCGCGTCCATCCCAATGCGCGGGATCAGCAGAGCGTTCGGGTTGGCCGCTAGCACCTGACGAACCAGGAGGTCCAGCGTCCGGGGATCCCACTCCCCAGTTTCCTTTTCCCAAATCGACGGGATCCCGAAGGAAACGAACTGTGCGCCCGCCTCTGCCGCCATTTGGATTTGGGCCGAGAAAAGATCGCCGGGGACCTTCCCGTCGGAAACTCCCGCAAGCAGGAAGAACGGGTTTCCCGGCCGATAAAACGCGATTTCGGCCTCGCGCGGCTGGTCCGACTTCAGCGTGAAGTGCACGTGGTAACGCTTCGTCGGTGAAAGCTTCAGGTTGGCGGCGTGGTAAATGTGAAAATCGAGCGGGCTTTTTGCGCGTTCCGGGAGGATCTCGACTTCCAGCGCGCCGTCCTTTACGCCGACCGTCGCGACGGGTTTTCCGTCATGCACGTCCCCCCACCGGGTCCAAAAGCGGAGGTCCGCCTCGGACTCGAACGTTTCCGGCCCCGCGACGAATTCACCGCTTTCCAGATCACGGATCGAGAGATCGTCCAGCCGGATCTTTCCGGGGGCTTTCCCGAAACGGAAATGGAGCGTTCCCCGCCCCTCCGAGTCCGCAAGAGGCGAAAAGTCAAAATCGAAAACCTTCGTTTCCGTCCCCAGTTGGACCGGACGCCGGATCGGGCCGCCGTAAAAGACGCGCGGACGAACGGGCTGGCCGTCCACCACGATGCACGGAGCGCCGTTTCGGGACTCGACCCGGACCGAATCGGCCGCCTGCCCGGCAGTCAGGAGAAAAGAAAAAAGGAAGGCGAGACAAAAAAAGGCGTGCTTCAACATAAAATTAAACCTCAAAACGGGGTTTCCAAAGGGAAAGACCGGCCCGCTTTAGGCTTTTATTTAAACACAGATTTCCACGGATTAAAAGGATTAAAAGGATTTCGTTTTTTTAGCTGGAAAGCCGAATAAATACTTAAAATTCCTTTTAAAATAATCTGCGGAAATCCATTTAATCCGTGGAAATCCGTGTTTAAATAAACGTCTGAAGCGGAAACGGTTTGGTGTTTAAAATGGGCTGGTTTTTTGAAAATCATTAAATATTCAGGAGCAAAATGCAGGAATTCACTCTTCCTGCTCTTTTCTCTCCGCTCTTTCTTTCTTCCTCTGGCGATACTTCGCCCAAAGGTGCGGCACGAGGATCCTCAGCGGCATCCGGAGGAAATGTGAGCGAATGTAAAGCGCCGATCTCGCGCAGGACGCCGTGAAACGCTCCTCGCCCGAAATCTCCGGCTCGATCGTCAGCGGCACCAGAGTGCGCATAAGCCGCCGAGAGAGGAAACCACCGCGGAACTTTTCGACCTCGCGGAGAAAATCGTCCGGGAAAATCGTCCCCAAAAGTGACTGGCAAAACGTCACGGCGTAGTAGAAAGGCCGTGTCAGGTTCAACTGCCGGGCGCGAGCGAGCAGTTTTTCCCAAAATTCCGGGTCCTTTTCCGGGAAGTACGCGAACATCTCGTTCAGATCAATCAGATCCCGCGCGCAATTATCCAGCTCGCCGTCCTGAAAAAGGTGGACCGCCGAGTGGAGCAGCATGTCACGGGGCGAAAGGACGAACAAATTGTCGCGAAGCGGGACGATCTCCTCAAAAAGGAGCGCCGCGTCCACCGTCAGTCGGCCGGTTCGCGGGAGGATCGTGTGGTGCACGTCGAGCGTCGTCCCCCGGTCCAGGTGGACCATCGGCGGGATCTCATGCATCCAGTCGCGGTAAAAGTGCTCGTCGTACTCGGATTTTTTCTCGGGGATCCATCCTGCCACGAGGAGCGCGGCCTCGATCTGCGGAAGGGTTTCGATCGGCGTCATGACGTCCACGTCCACGGAGATCCGCCCGCGCCCCCACGGAAGATCCGCCGCCTGGTACGCTGCGCCCTTGAGCAAAACCAGCGGGATTTCCCGCTCCGGGGCGTCCGCCGTAAACGATTTTCCAAGCGTCGCGCGACACAGGCATTCCGCCTCCCAAAGCGTCTGGCGTCGGCCACGTTCCGCCTTCACCTTCGCCGATTCGAGGAACCACCGCCCCTTTTCCGGCACGGCATCCAAAAGGCCGTGGTCCTCGATGAAATACGCGAGCGTCCCGAGCAGCTTCGCAGGCCGCGCGAGCTGAAAGAGCCGCTCCCACTGTGTGTGGGACCATTCGCGGGAAGATTCGGGATTTCGGAAAAAGTCTAAAAGGAGCATCGTTTCTTTCGAGTGTGAATTCTGGGATGGGAAGAAAGCGGTCCGTCGTCACCGGGCAACGTAACTGAACGCGCCGGGAACCGGGTCGATGTACGTGAAACCGTCGCGCTGAATGATTCGGGCCGGGCCGAGGGAGCGGCCGTCGAAATCCAGTGCCGTGGCCTCGGTGATCGGGACCCGGAAGCCGACCGACGCGCCGGGCAGGAAAATGAACTCGTACCGTGCGCCGGAATCCTTTCCGTAGTCGCCGTCTTTCAGGAGCCGGCAGACCGCCGCGCCTTCACCTCGCGCTTTCGCGCAGGTCTGCGAGCCGTCGCGGGAGTCGAAGTAAATGTAAGCCGGGGACTCGCAGTAACTGAAGCGCCGTCCGTCCCGTTCGTTCGACTCGACGAAAATCTGACCGTCCTCAGTCCAGCCGACGAAGCCGCCCGGAGCAATTTCGAGTTTTCGGCCGTCGATCTCCGCACGGAGCCAGTCGGCTTTGCTCCCATTTGCCGCCACGACCGTTCCATCGGCGTAGTGAACCACCGGCTGACTGCGTTTCAGGGCGCCGGAAGCGATTGCTGCGCTCGTCGGAAGGAGCGTCCCGTCCTCCGCCGCGTAGTGAATGGACCGAACGGACGCCTGCGTATAACGGGCCGCAAGCTGCTGGTTCATGAAGTACGAGCGCATCCCGATGCGGATCCCGTCCTCAAAATGAAGCGTTCCGGGCACTCCGTACGCCAGCCCGAACGCCTTGGGCGGGGTAAACGCGTAGTCCAGAACGAGGAACCCGATGTGGCCGAACGCGGCGGTCCCGGCGAGGTACCGGTCCACGAGCAGATCCCGGCCCGCCTCGCCCGGTTCGTCCTGATGCGGAACGTAGAAAAGACGCTCCTCGCGCGTTTTTCCGGGTGAGTACATTCCGAGGCTTCCAAGCCCGAAATCGCACTCCAGGTCGTGGATCCTGAGGAGGTCAAAATCGACGAGCCACGGGTTTTCGTCCAGTTTATAGCCCTGATCCTGCGCGTAGTTTCCGTCGGTCAGACCCGCGTAAAAGTAGTGGTTCGGCCCCTCGGAATAAACCGGCCCGGCCCACGCTTTTTTCTGGAAAAGCATCACTTTCCCGTAGGCGAAAAACGTTGCGGCGAATTTTCCCGCCTCCGGGACCCGCGCGTCATAGTCCGTCCGGTTCCACGGCGCCACGGACGTATGCACGTCACAGTATGCCGTGTTGAAGTAAAACTTTTTCGCGAGTTCCGGAGCCAGCCGCTCGCAAAAATCGATCACGTAGTACGGTTTCGGTCCGTACGTCCGCATCCAGCTCGGCTGAAAGTTTCCGTCCGGCAGTCGGCCGACCCGGTCGGGACTCCAAAACTCATTGACGGGCGCAAAATCCGTGAAATTATTGTACGGACCGTACATGAAGCCGAGGCGGTCGCGGAGAAAATGCGAATATTCGACCTGCGCATCATCGCCGCCTTTCGTTGGGTCGGTGCTCGTGCGAAAGGTGAAACTTTCGCCCCCTTCGCGCCACTGCGTCTCGTGGTCATTAATCACCACTTCGCGCAGGCCGTAGCGCCACGCCCGGAGCCAAAAATCCCGGTCCTGCGCCCGTTCCTGCGCCGCATGGACCCGCCAGAGATTCGTCCCGGCCACCGCTTTGTACGGGGAGGCCGGATTCGGAATGAACGGGAGCACTTCGTCGAATTTCGGCGAAACGGTCACGACGAAACGCTCGAACGCCGGGTTCCACGTCCCGTCGGTTTTGGGGCGGTACTCGACCCCCTCGTGGAAAACCGCGGAGGAGCCGTCCACCCGATGCAGGCTGGAGCAATAACTCGCGGCACTCAAGTACCAGTCCACCTCGCCGGCGAGGTAGCCCGGTTCACCGGGCCCGGCCGCCAACGCGATGACCGCCGGACGGCGTGCGGAGTAGCCCTGACCGCCCGTCCAGTACGGGACCGGGACCGCCTGCGGGCTTTCCAGCCCCTGCGCCTGGCCGAACGAAATTTTCGCGACGGACGGCGCATCGCAGGCCGTTTCCAAAACCAGAGTTTTGCCGACGAGCCGCAGCGCGTACGTCACCACGGCCTCGGCGGTTTTCGAGTGGATTTTCGCCCGGATCTTCAGCGTTTCACCGTCTTTCTGAACGTCCAGGATCTCGGCGCTTTCCGCCATTTCGGCTTCCTTTTGGGCGTTTACGATCTCCGTCACGCCGCCATTTTCTAGGGGCCGAAACGCCGCGCCGCCGTTCCAGCTCGCGGTCAGGTCTGACCACGTGCCCGTCCGGGGCGCAAAACGGACTTCCAGCCGGCCGTCGGAACCCGCGTAGGTGAAGCGGAACGCGCCGCCCGTTTCGGCCTCAAGCGCATTTTTCGAGTCTGGGGCGGCAGAAGGCGGAATGATCGTTTCCGGCCGCGTCGGGAACGTAAATTTCGGGTCCAGATCCGGGTCCGGCCCAAACGCCCGATGGACCGCCGGCTTGAGCGGAGCGAGTTTTTCGGCAAAGAAAGCCAAATCGTCGAAGTAGATTTCCCGGTCAAACGTCTGCGTCCCGCCGGTCACGCGGAAACCGTCAAAAAAGACGTTCGGCCCGTTGAGCAGCGCGGCCTGTTCCGGCGTGAAACGAAGCTGGACCAGGTACCAGTTTCGCCAGTCGATCTGACGGAACGGGATCTCGACCGGCTTTCCATCTGCGAGAAAGCAAAGCGAAAGCGTCGGGATCGGGACGCTCAG
>JAFTCU010000187.1 GCA_017454585.1 Thermoguttaceae bacterium
CCGCGATTTTCCTGAGCGACCAGCCTTTCCGGCTCAGCTCGACCATTTTTCGCCGCGTGCATTCCCTAGCGGGATCGGTTTTTTATTCACTCAAAACTCCTTGATAAAAAACCAAATCAAACGAAAAATCAAAGTATAACATTTTTTCGAAAAGTTGTCATCGGGTGTCTACTTTTCGCTTGCACTTGACCTTTTAGGAGTTACGGGCTTAAACTTTGAACAAATTGATTCCTTTGTCAATTTGTTTAGTGATTCACTTAAACGATTGGGAAATGGTCTTGGTGTCTTTGGGAGACTTCATAGTGCATTTAAAGATGCTGCTAAAAATGTTCAGACATTAACTATTGCTGAAGTTGCTGAACAAAATGCTGAAAAACTTGGAACGGTTCGTGCATATCTTTATGCTACTGGCGTTAAAGCGATGGCCATGGCACATAGTATCTTGAGTACTGCCATTCTTGGATGTCCTTTAGGTTGGCTTATTGGAGGTCTTGCAGCTGTTGGTGGTGCTGTTGCCGGAGTTATGTGGTTATTTGGAGCGTTTAGAGATAATGTGGCAGAAAATGCCAGAGCGATGGAAGAACTTTGTAATCAGAATGATATCTATCGGACTTCTGCCAAAAAATGTATGACGACCCTTGAAGAGTTCAGTAAAATCGAATCTGTCGATGCAAATCAGAAAAAGGCATCATTAAGTAATTGGAATGAACTTCAAAGAACTGCTGAAGCCCTTGAAATTAATCTGGCTAAACTTGGAATCACTTTTGACGAACATACTGGAAAAGTCAACGCATCAGCTCAAGCAATGGCAAGATTTAAGGAGGCCATGCGACAGAAAGAGATCGAGGACCTTAACAATGCAATTCAAGCTCAGGAAAAAGAGCTTGATAAGCTGAACGATAAACTTCATAATGGAAAAACTGGTTTTTGGCGTACTGTTGGAACTTATGTCACTTTTGGTTTTGTTGACAATGCAGAAGAAATCCAGAAACAGATTAATGAAAAACGTGAAAAACTCCAGGATAACCTTGAAAGACAGAAAGTTGTAGTGGATTTTTCGGCGGAATATAAAGAGAATGAAGCCAAATTGCAAGAGATGTACGACAAAGAGGCCGAAGCCTCCAAAAACGCTCTGGCAGTTAAAATCGACAACATAAAAACAGAGTTTTCAGAACGTGAAGCGATTTTAAGACAGCTCATTCACGAAGCCGAAGTCAGAGATTCCCTTTCTTTTGAAGACATGGAAAAACTTCGTGAACGTCGTGCGGCCTTGGCTGGACTCAACGCGGAGCAGGAAAAAAGGATTCAACTTTTGAGAGATGAACAGGCGGAAAAGTACCCGCTTCAGGACGTCACCGCCTGACTCGGCAACTCCCCCGCCGCTTCCCCCGCGTCGGCTTTTTCTCTTTTCCCAAAATTATGACTTTTTTCCAACCTTTTTTCCTCTCGGGCCTACCAAATTCTGGAAGATCCGGTATAATATTTATTGTGTCGGCCCGTTCGGGCTGCTTTGCTGGCAAAACCTTCCTGGAATCGTGAGAATGAAAAGGACCTTTCTGTTTTTGCTCCTCACAATTCTTTCATCTCTCCCGGCTCGGGCGGAGATGCGCGTCGATGCGGATTTTCCCGCAAACGTTTGAGATCGATTACGTCCGAGTCTATCAGTTCGAGTAGCGCGTTTTGAATAAATCGGGCACCTGTTACCTTTACCCCCCCTGAACTACCATGAAACGAACTTTATTCTGGATCCTGTTATTTGCTGTCTGTTGGAACGCGGCGGTGGCGCTGGCGCAGACGAAACGTGAGCAGCTGGAAGGGCTGGTCTATGAATTTGAAGACTGGTCGGAGCCGAAAGATGCCATACGGCTCAATCAGACGGGCGAGTCTAACTGGCAGATTTGGACGAAAGAAGCCGACGTGATCCACAAACGCTCCAACGGCGCGTCGGTTACGACGCCGGTTCTGCCGACGGACGTTGACCGGGAAAAGCCGGAAGACGGCGCGCCGGTCCTGCATACGAAAATCACCGGCATCCCCTCGGGCCGGTATCGGGTTTTCATGAACGGAACGAACCGCCCGCTGGTGCTCTCGTTTGACGGCGGGAAGACCTGGGAAAGGTCCGGCATTTCCGGCGAGAACAATTTCGGGATCTACGAGATCTCCGACGGCGTTTTTGAACTCTGGGTCGATGACCGGTACGCGTCCGGAAACAAAGGCTGGGCGTACTGCGACTACATCCGCTTCGTCCCGACCACGGAAGAGGTTACGTTCGACGACCCGCAGTACTTCTACATTCCCTTCGATTCGCCGTTCACTCCGGATGTCGGGGGTGAGGGGCGCGAAGATTACGTCCAGAGCTCCTGGACGACCAGCGACCCGGCGCCTCCGGCTGAAGTGACGTTTATCCCGAGGGAAGGAAATGAAGACGCAAAGCCCAAAACGGTCGTGGAATCGGACTCCGGCCTGCGAAATCACGCGGTTCTCTGCCCTTGGGACGACTACGAAAAAGCGATCGTAACGCTCCCGGTCAACCGTTCCGGCCAGAAGATTTCAAAGACCGTCCCGCTCCCGGCGTGGGATGCTTCCGAAGCGAATAAAACGGTCCAAACGTCGATCGATCTGTACGTCTCCGAGCCGACCGGCTTCGCCCGTCAAAACTGGCCTGTAACGTCCGGCGTTCCGCTGGCTCGGGGAGTTCTGAACGGCGATGGATCCGTTTGGAATATCCACCTGAAAAATACGGAGGGCAAAGAACTCAAAGCCCAGTTTACCCCGGTCACCCGGTGGCAGGACGGTTCGGTTCAGTGGCTCGTCGTCGATTTCTGTGCCGATACGGACGCGCAAAAACCGGTGAAATACACGCTGGAGATCCTGCCGGAACGGGATTCGGCTGAACCTTGGGAACCCGGGAATTTCTTTCAGCTTTCTAGCAGTCCGTTTGAATCGGAAATCGTGCTGGCGGATGGTCGAAAACTGTATGCGGTTCAAGAGGGATACATCAAGATAACGAACCGCGAAGACGTTCGCGTTATGTCCCGCCTTGAGGGAAACTACATCGAAGCCGACAACATGAAAGAGGCAGAGCACAAACACTTGTATGCAAAAGAAAGCGATGAGGACGAAGACAAGATACAGAAACTGCGTCCGGAACCGTTACAGCCGGGCATGGTCTGGCGTCTGGAAATCACCGACTATCCGGACGTTGGTCTGGCCCGCGCCCGCTGGACCATCGGGAACAATCAGCTGGATGAACCGTTTACGCTGATTCGTTCCGCGTCCGTTTCCGATAAGAAAGTTTTATTCGGCAGCTTCAGCTTATTCGGCGGCAAATACTCTTGCCAGATTTTGCAGGACGAACTCGATCACGCCTCGGTCGAGATCAACGGCCAAAAGCAGGAAACCGACCGTTTTGACGGCTACCTGGAACTGCCCTCCGGCGCGGTCCTGTTTAAAAACTTCTGGCAAACCTGGCCGAAAGGTTTTTCGGTCAGAGAGACGTCTGAAGACGGCGCCGCTCTGGTTTATGAGGTTCTGCCGCAGCTGCCCGACGGTTACGGCGACGATCCGAAGAAAAACGAGCGTGACAATCTGATCCAAAACTACTTCTGGCTCAAAGACGGCTGCTACCGGTTCAAGCGCGGGATGGAGATCACCGCCGAATTCTGGGGGGCGTCGAAAGAGCGGATGGAGCAGGACGAGC
>JAFTCU010000188.1 GCA_017454585.1 Thermoguttaceae bacterium
AAAAACGATTTTCGCGTGGGCAACGTCCAGCGCACTTCAGCGGCAAATGCCTCTTCGAGGCTGTATTGCCGCAAGGGAAAGCGATGAATGTCGCTTGCGCGACTGTATCATCGCACTCCGAAAGGCGCATTTTATTCGTGCCTGAGCGCTTCGATCGGGTCCATCATCGCAGCACGGCGGGCCGGGTAAAGGCCGAACACGATGCCGATCGTCACGGAGATCGCGAACGCAAGCGGGATCGACCACGGGACCAGAATCGGCGCCATCGTTTTCATCAGGTCAGGAAGCTGCTCCATGATCTGCGGGACATAGAAATTCATCAGGAACCGCACGACTTCGGTGAACGGCCCGCACAGCAGCCCACCGAGGATCCCCACCAGGCCACCGAGGACCGAGAGCATGATCGTTTCGGCGAGGAACTGGCGCGTAATGTCGCTACGTTTGGCGCCCAGAGCACGGCGGATGCCGATCTCACGGGTACGTTCCGTCACGGTCGCGAGCATGATGTTCATGATCCCGATGCCGCCGACGGCCAGAGAAATCGCCGCGATCAGCCCCATGAAGAGCATGAACATCATTTTCGTCGTCTGCGCCTGTTCGAGCAGCTCCAGCGGGACCGTGATGTTCCAGTCTTTCTTCCCCATGTGGTTCTGATTCAGCACGAACTTGATCAGCTCGCTCGTCGAGTGAACGTCTTTGGTCGATTCGACCTGGAACGTGATCTGGTTGATTTCGATCTGGGTGGTTTCATGCGAACCACTGCGGTTGGTGGAGATTCGGTCGCCCAGCTCGGACCAGAACGTCTCGATGGGGAAATACACGTCGCGACTGTAGTCCTGCGACTCGAACGTCCCGCCAATGGCGGCCGAGGCGTTTTTCGGCTGGCATACGCCGATCACCGTGTAGAAGTAACGGCCGATCTTGACGTTCTGTCCGATCGGGTTTTCATACGCGAACAGCTCGGTAGCCATACCGTTGGAAAGGACACAATAGTTCTTCTTGAACTGGCAGTCCACGTTATTCAGGAACCGGCCGCGGGCCATTTTCAGGCCGTTCGCCTTCATGTAGTGAGGGGTGCAGCCGACCAGACGACCGTCGAGCATGATGGCGCCGTTGCTGATGCGCTGTTTGATGTGGCGGATAGGGAATGCCTCTTTGATTCCTGGTACTACCTCGCAGATCTTCTCGTAGTCGTAACGGGTCAGGCCGTAAATCAGGACACGGACGTTTGCGGAGGCGTCGTCCGGCGGCGGGCTGGACTGAACGATGATGTTCGTGGCGCCGAGGCTTTCGATCTGTTCCTGCGACTTCTGGCTGATCCCCTCGCCGATCGCGAGGAGCCAGATGACGCTCGAAACACCAATGAAAATCCCCACGATGGTCAAAAGCGACCGCATCGGGTGAAGCATCAGGCTCTTAAAGCCAAGCTGGAATGTACGATACCAGGTATATAACATAATTCAAATGAATAATGAATAACGAATAACGAATAATGATTGAAAGAGTTCAATCATCATTATTTTTTCGTTGTGACTTTTTGGCTGTATTGATGATGCGGGTCAAAATGCGCAGTAATTCTTCGGCGTCCTGATGAATGCTTGCGTACTGCTCTTCGGTTAAGTATCCGGTCTCTGCTAAAAGTTCCAGCCAATATTCCGTTTCTGCTGATTCTTTTAGCGCTATGGTCATTTTGGCAATAAAATCGGCCCTGCTTTGCGCGTAATCTCCCTCACGAATATTAGCTCCTATGCTTGTTCCACTTCTCAGGAGCTGTTTCGAAAGAACGAACTCGTGCCGGGCTTCACGCAGATATTGGTACAATCGAACAATTCGAACTGCGAATTTCCGGCTTTTTTCACGAATAATATTCTGTTTCATTTTCCATTCCAATCATTATTCGTTATTCGTTATTCATTATTCGTTCTTTTTATCACTGACAATCAGTCCGTCCCTCAGTGTAATGACTCTTTTTGCCTGTGCTCCTACTTCGGGTTCGTGGGTTACTATGATAATGGTTTTTCCTTCGTTATTCAACTTCTTTAAAATGTCCAGGATTTCATTCGTTGTGGCCGTGTCGAGGTTACCGGTCGGCTCGTCAGCGAGGATGAAGGCCGGATTGTTCACCAGTGACCGTGCGATACCCACGCGCTGCTGCTGCCCGCCGGAGAGCTGGAACGAGCGGTGATTCAAACGGTTTCCAAGCCCCACCATCTCGGCCAGTTCGCGACACCGATCACGTGTCGCAGGAGTGATCCGGCCCGAATAATGAAGCGGGACCTCGATGTTTTCCAGAACCGTCAGCTGCGGGATCAGATTGTATGCCTGAAAAATGAAGCCGATCTTGCGTGCGCGGATCTCGGAAAGTTCGTCGTCGCTCATCGCACTGACATCTTCACCATCGAGGTAGATTTTCCCTGACGTCGGCGGGTCGAGGCAGCCTAGGAGGTTCAGAAGTGTACTTTTCCCGGAGCCGCTCGTCCCCATGATGGCGAGAAAATCCCCCTGAGGAACATCGAAGGAGACGCCCCGAAGCGCTTTGACCGTTTCGCCAGTCAGGAAGTAGTGCTTTTGAATGTCGATGAGCGAAGCCGCGAGGTGGGAAGTAGCCATGGGACTTTTTCAGTGAAAACGAATAATGAATAATGAATAACGAATAATGAATTGGCTACATTGCCGGGGCGGCGCCGGTTTCGGAAGTACCGGAGCCTTCCGCTCCGCCAGGGCCGCCAGCTCCGCCGGGGCCTCGGAAGTTACCGCCTCTGGGACCGCGTCTTCCACCGCCGGGCGGGCCGAATGAAGGCGCACCCGAGCCACCGCCGGGCGGACCGAAGGACGGTGCACCCGAGCCGTCACCAGGGGGAGCCGGGAACGAACCGTCTTTAGGCGGTCTGGGCATTCCTTCCGGGAAGGAACCGCCATTGGGTCTCATGCCGGGGCCACTGCCGGGGCGCGGGCCTCTCATTCCGTTTGGACCACCTCCCGGGAACGCAGCCTTGGTTTTTTCCTGATCATCTTTCTTTTCTACCTGGGGCCGAATATTCGCGGAGGAGGTTTGACCCGCTTTGAGTTCAGGAAGGGCCACTTTGTCACGGTTTTCAAATGCCGCGGACAGGATCGGCGTGTTGGGCTGAATGTTCTTGCTGGTCACGATGACCATTTTATCATTGCTGTGGCCCAGGGTGACGACGAGCGGCTCCAGTTCCCCCTTTTTGTTTTTGGTAATGCAGTAATACTTCCCCCCATGCTCGAAAACGGTGTGCGTTGGGACCATGAGCACTTCGTCAGGGGTTTCTTCCACGAGGATCTTCGTCTCGGCCGTCATTCCCGGAAGTACACCTTTCGCCTGTTCCAGCGCGATGGTGACCCGGTACTCCTTCACGTTTCCCATCCAGTGGTTTGTCGGCTGGGGGTTTTCGTCCACTTTGATGACAGTCCCTTGAATGTCACGCTCGCCTGTCGCATCGGTACGTACGTTGACGGTTTGGCCCTCGTGAATGTAACTGATTTTTCCTTCGTGAACGTCGGCGGTGACCTGCAGTTTATCGGAGTTCGGAAGGCGCAGGAACGTCTGGCGTTCCCGGACCATGGCGCCCTGGCAGACAAGAAACTCGGAGGAACCAAACCGGTTCGTCTCGTTCACGTAGAGGACTTTGCCGTCCGCGGGGGATTTGATGGTACAGAACTCGATCTGCTGCTCAATGTCCTTGAGTTTGTATTCGTTCTGCTGATGAACGGCAGTTGTGGCAGCCAAATTGGCACGGGACTTTTCAATGTCGGAATCGTAATTCTTGCTTTGCTTGTTGTGGGTGAATTCCTTCAGGACGTAAATATCCAGTTCGGCCGCACGCAGACTCAACTCGGCTTTGCGGAGAGAGAAAACGTCCGCTTCCAGCTGGGATTTGGTGACAAAACCCTTTTCGTAGAGGATCTTGCTGTGCTGGAGGTACTCAGCCAGACGGTCACGCTCTTCTTTGGCCTGGATCTGATTGCTGACGAGTTTTTGAAGGTTGACTTTATAGGAACCGTTTTCGTATTCTTCCTTGGCGATAAGCGATGTGGAGAGGTTGTTCTGGGCTGCCTTGACTTCCGCTTCGCTCTGCGCCACTTTATTGACCTGAGAGTCCCGACTGTCGATCAGGGTCGAACTGTCAAGAGTTGCGATGACGTCGCCTTCTTTGACCTCGGTCCCTTCGTCCACGACCCATGTGATCATGACACCGCCGGTACTGCGGACCTGGCACTTCACGTCTTTGTTCTCGGAGCTGCTGATGTCGCCGCGGACGGTGATCTCATGGCGGAATTTGGCCACAGTGGGGTTTACGAATTTCATCGTTCCCGAATCAGTTCTGGTAAAGAGTTTTGGCCCCAGGAAATGCCCAACCAGGAATAGAATGCCAATGATTACCAGAAGCAAAATCAGGATTTTCTTCCAACTTCGTTTTGAGCCTTTCCTTGACCCTCGCTCAGATGTCGGGCTTTCCATTTTTTTCTCCACAAAAAATCAGGTTATTGAAGGTACATATTTTCATTCAGTTCCATTATAATCCGAGTCGCTAAAAAAGAAAGAGTCCGCCGGGAAATTTCAGGATTTTTGGCAGAAAGAATGATTTTTGAACGTTTCAATCCTTAAAAACGGAAAAAGTTAAAAATCGGAGGGACCGCGAGAGCCGCGCAGAAAGCGTGACCCTCGCGATTGGTTTTTGTCTTTCAACGGCGTTACCAGGAACGTCGTTCCAGGAATTCTTACCTCTCGATCAGCGCACGCATTTCGGGCGTGATCTCCATGTACCCGACGTTCTTGAACCAGACTTCCGCATCGGCGCCGCCGTGGAGCTGAAGGCCGAATTTACCGGTCAGTTCCGCTTGCTCGTCCACGAAGTCGATCGTGCGGAACGTGTTCAGCAGGTGGCACAGACGTTTGCCGACCGCGACGGTGCAGAGATTGTTCCATTCGCCGTTGGGCTTGCGGACCTGTTCGACGTACTCTTCGTTCGTGGCGAGCCAGCCGCGTCCGGGCTGTTTGTCACCGGCGGTGTGCCACAGGCCCGAGTCTTTGCCATTCCCGGCGATCTCATTCTGGTTTCCGCGCAGAAGCCACGAGGTGGGTACTTCCTCGGAGCGGTAATACAGGGCACTGTTCCCGTTCAGGAAGCGGTAATCGACGCGGACGGCAAAATCGTTGTAGTTTTTGTCGGTGACGACCAGACCGTCGCGGACTTCCGATTTGTCGTGCTTGCCACAGAGTTCACCGTTTTCGTTGAAGCTCCAGCATTCCGGCACGAAGAAATAACACTCGCTCAGCTTCCAGACGCCGTTTTCGTCCTTCACGAAGAACGGCTTCCACTCGGAGTCGGGGAGTTCCTTGATGCGGATGTTGCGCCAGGCCATTTTTCCGGATTTGCCTGCGTGGATCTGTAGGCCGATGAAGCCTTTTGATTCGACCGTGTCCAGAATGTTCGCGACCGGCATACCATTGATCCAAGTGCGGATGGACGGACCGACGCACTGGATCTCGACCTCGTTCCACTCGCCTTTTTTATAGGTCGCAAAGGCGGCTTCTTTCGTTTCCTGGGTGGTCAGGTCGTCGTCAAGGAACGTGCGGCCGTACTTGAAACCGCGGCGGCCTTCGTCGTAGATCTGCCCCATGACCGGACCTTCGGCCAGTTCGCACTGGTAACCGAAAACGAGGTCCCTGTCGTTGACGTGGGAGCGGACCTGAACACCGGAATTGCCCGGTTCGAGGAATTTGAACTCGAGTTTCACGATGAAGTTAGCGTACTCTTTGTCGGTGCAGCAGAACGTATTGTGCGGCGTGTTGGGCGTGCAGGTGCCGATGATGCAGCCGTCCTCGACGTGGTACTTGGCACTTCCGCCATGGACGGTCCAGCCGGTGAGGTCCTGACCGTTGAAAATGGAAACGAAGCCGTCTTCCTGAGCGAAAACGGACCCGCAGAGAGCGGCCGCGAACAGAATGGCGGCGCTTGCAAGTTTTTTAAGCATGATAAACTCCTTGATTTGGGAAGGATGGGTTGGAAATGAAGTTTTTATTTATTTTAGCACATTTCGGGGGCTTGACTAGGTGGGGGAATGGAGTTTTTTCGATTTTTTTGGAATATTTGAGGAAGGAAAGAAACCCGCCCTTGAAGGAAAATAAAAAAAGGGTATAATTTAGAACTGTTTAGCCCTTTTATTCATCATTCATCATTGATAATTAAAATGTTGATTCCGGTTTATACAGAAGAAATTCACATCGATTCGAGTTTTCTCGACGTTTTGGGTCACGTGAATAACACGTGGCACGTCCACTGGATGCAGGAGGTTGCAACAAAACATTCGGCCCTGAATGGCTGGGATTCGCAGCGGTATCTGGACTTTGGCGCATGCTGGTTCGTCCGTCAGCACACCATCAACTACCTGCGGCAGATTCGTGAGGGCGATACGGTGCTGGTCCAGACGTGGGTCAGCGAGATGAAGCACGTGACGAGCGTCCGCCAGTACCGCTTCCTGCGCAAGTCGGATGGAGTGGTTCTTGCCGAGGCGCAGACCCGTTGGGGGCTGGTCGATCTGAAAACGGCCCGGCCTCGAAAAGTCCCTGAGGAAATGCTGAAATGCTTTCTGGAAGTCACACAATGAAAACTTACGGGGAAGACACTTCCAGCGTCGTCTCTTTCATTTCAAAAGTATTAAATTTCAAGGACGCTGGAAGCATCGTCCCCACAGTAATTCTAATTTCTCCCTCCCCGTTGAAATTTTTTGAATTCTTTGTATAATTAAGAGTTGAACAGAAACGTTTCGCTTTTTTTCATTTTGGGTTAAAGATCAAAGGGCAAACAAATGGCTGACTCTTCCAAAACCATGGCCGCTCTGGAACAGGCGGTTTCGGAAAAACTTCTCACGGAATCCGCGCTGGAAAATATTCGTCTC
>JAFTCU010000189.1 GCA_017454585.1 Thermoguttaceae bacterium
GCTCGTGATGGCGGAGCCGGGGACGATTTCGTGGATCTGATGGCACACTTCACGGTACTTTTCCACCGTGTAGCCGCGGTTCATCTTTTTCAGCTGGGCATTGGAGCCGCTCTGCGCCGGAACGTGGAAGTACGGCATGACGTGCGGCAGGTCGCGCACCGCCTCGAAAAGGTCCTGCGTCATGGAGTTCGGGTGGCTCGTCACGAAACGGATCCGCTCCAGCGGCGTGGTCTCCGCGATTTTCTCGCACTGCTCCAGAAGCCCGGAAAGGCGCGTGCCGGTCGTCAGGTCGTGGTACTTGCTGACGGTCTGGCCGATGAGCGTCACCTCCTTGCACCCCTGTTCCACGAGCTGGCGGACCTCGGCCAGAATTTCGTCAACGGGTCGGCTCTGTTCCGGGCCGCGGACGTACGGAACGATGCAGTACGTGCAAAACTGGTCGCACCCGAACATCACGCGGACGAATGCCTGGAACGGGTTTTGCCGGGCGGTCTGGACGCGCATCGGGTCGTAAAATGAGAAACTGCTCCCCACTTCGTGGCGGCTGCGCCCTTTGCGCTCCAGACTCAGCTCCATCTGCGGGCCTTTTCCGTCCCGGATCCGCTGGATCAGCTCGGGCAGACGTGCGATCTGGCCCGGTCCACAAACCAGCTCGACGAACGGGGCGCGCCGGAAAATGAGCGAATTATCCTTCTGGGCCATGCAGCCCATCACGCCGATGATTTTTTCGGGGTGGGCTTCCTTCACGAGACGCAAACGGCCCAACGCGCTGTAAATTTTATCCTCAGCGTGTGCGCGGATGCTGCAAGTATTGAAGAGGATCAAATCGGCTTTTTTCATGGACTCGGCCTGAGTCCAACCGTCTTTCAGAAGAGTGGCGACCACCAGCTCAGAGTCCAGAACGTTCATCTGGCAGCCGACCGTTTCGATGTAAAAAGTGGGCATTTGATTTAAGTAGTCAGTAGTCAGTAGTCAGTTTCGGCTGCGCCGAAATTAATTTTTCAGTTTTCAGTTTCCAATTCCTAAACTGCCAACTGAATACTGGGAACTCCATTCTGCCGAAGTCAGAACGCTGACTACTGACTACTGACTACTTTAAAAAAGCGACGTTCAAAAAATGAAAAAATCAATCCTGTTTCCGACACGCGTCCCGTTCACGCCGGGTCGATTCCAAATCAAAAATCAGGTACTTCATGTCGAGCCGAAGCTGGGCGACGGATTCCTGAATTAATGAAAAAATCTCGCGCCGTCTCTGGGTCCCCCGAACCAGATCCTCGGCAAATGGCTGAAGCATCGCTTGATACTCAAGTGGAAGTTCCTGGAGCTTCGCAAGCAGATTTCGCACGTCTTGCGGAAGTTTTTCCCATTTTTCCTCAGTATTTTTGACGGTGGATTCAAAAGTTTTCATAATTTTCACATAATGATATAGGAGGAAATGAAAATTTCGTCTATAATAGGCCGAGCGATAAAAACGTTACAATCGTCCTACTTCCATTATAACCGATATTTCCAGAAAAGCCACTCGAATTTTCATATTTTTCCTAAAATTGTTAAAATTTTCCGAAAAAAAGTTTTATGACGGCCAAATGGTGAATTGCCAGGGATAACCCAATTCCCCCAGTTTTTTTCGTTGAACATGAAGCCCGAATTCCTGAAACAAATTTCCTGACTCCCTGAATTGTATATGAATCTGAATTTTCAATTCGTTTTTCGACCTTTCTCATGGAACAGGTTCCCTGATCCAGGAATCCTGTTCCTTTGTGTGTGGGTTTGCCTGTTTGGGGGAGTTTCCGGCGTTCGGTCACAAAATCCGGCTCCGGTGCAGCAGGGGCGCCACTGGGTCGATGATTTTGAAACGAAAATGCCGAAATGGATCGACGCGGGCGGAGACTGCGCACATCGTCTGACACTTCGTCTGCGTGAGGAAGGCGACGCGATGTCCGGCCGGGGGTTTGAACATTTGAGGATCCAAACGGAAACGGAAGGTTCGGTGGTTTACCTCGCGTATCCGCTTTCACCCGTTGAGGTCAGGCAGGAACTGCTCGTTCAGCTCGCGGTGAGGGCCAATCGGAGCGGGATCCAGCTTCTGGCCCGGGTCGTTTTTCCGTTAGCTCGTGATCCAAAAACAGGGGGAGCCGTCACGTTTTACGTTTCGGGAGGAACGTATTCGACGGTGAACCGGTGGCAAATATTGCGTATTGACGACATTTTGCGCCAGGTGAAGCAGGAAATTGCGCGGCATCCTGAACTTTCCAATACGCAAAACGCCTACATTGACCGATTGGTTTTGAACGTTTATACAGGACCGGGGGAACTGGACCTTGAGGTGGATTCGCTTGAAATTTCCGGAGTGTTTCCGGTTTCGCCCGAGTTTCTAGCTCAAAACCCACAGAGTGACACCGTTTCACCTTCCGCGGGGAGAATGAGGGATTTCCCCACGGTAACTTCAGAGGATACCGGCAGTTCGCCAGGCCTGAAACCCGCCGTAACGTATGATCTTATGCGGGAAAGTGGGGTAAACCATTCGGAGCAGGGGAGCGGGGATCCTGCCGATCTTCATCCGGCCACGAGTCCTGCGCCGGCCAATCCTGAAATTGTACCCTCCTCCGGGCTGAACCCTTCCTCTGTGCAATCGTTCCAGCCAAAAGAGTACAATATTCGGTTAAATCGGTCGATCGTTACGATAAACGGGACGCCGATTCTGGTCCGGGCGATTCGGCATCGCGGGGAGTCGCTCGAGTATCTTGCCTCGCTGGGGTTCAACACGATTTGGTTAGAGGCTCCGCCGACGCGGCAGATGGAAGTTGAGGCGGCCCTTCTGAATCTTTGGTTCATTTGTCCGCCGCCGGTGGATCTGAGTAACCCGGACATAAATCCATCGCAGGCGGTCCAGACCTCAAGGCTTAATGGCTGCCTCGTGAATCGGGTACTGGCGTGGGACCTTGGAAAAGTACCGACGATTCTTGACGTAAAACCCGGTCCGGACGGGAAACCCGGGAATCCGACCGACCTGGCGAGAAGTCAGACGAACCTTTTGAATCAGATCCCGAATTCGCTGCTTCCTCACAGACCCAACCTTGTGATCCCGAACAAAGATTTCCCAACATACAGCTCGGTTTACGACATTCTGATGCTGGATCGAAACCCGTTGAACTCAACGATGGGTTTCGTTTCGTACGGGCTTTGGTTCCGGGAAATCCTGAATCTGGTCCCGCCCGGTCAGTCCATTTTCGTGAAGGTTCCAACAGAATTCGACCCGCTTCTTCAGGCTCAGTGGAAACAGATGGCGGCCCGGTTGGGGAGTTCTTCGGGACTGGAGCCGTTTCCGAAGGCGATCCCGCTGGAACAGCTGCGACTTTTGACGTATAATGTGGTGATGGCCGGCACACGGGGGATCCTCTTTGAAAGTTCGTCCCGTTTGGATTCCAAGGACCGGGAAACGGTTTTTCGAGCCCGATCGCTTGAACTGGTGAACCGGGAGATCCTGGTTTTGGAGCAGTGGATTTCGCAGGGAGAAAAGTACACGACTCTTCCGTCGAATCACAAAGACGTGGCCGGCTCGCTCCTGGCAACGAGTCACGTACGGATCCTTTTTCCGATGGTTCTGGAGCCGGACGCCCAGTACGTCAGCGGCGCGGGAGCCAACCGTCAGGTTTCATTTTTGGTGCGAGGTCTTCCGGAAACGTACCAGTGCTGGCAGTACTCACTGAACGGTCTGTCTCCGCTGGTCAACCGTCGTGAAGCGGGAGGCGTGGCCGTGAATCTTGAGGAATTGCCGCTCGTCTCGACGATTGTGATGACGCAAAACTCGATCATCATTAATAGCATCTCGCAGCGAATCGTCCGGTTCGCGCCGAGACTGGCGGAATTAATGAAGGAACTGGCGACGATGCGTCTGGAAAACTGGCTTCAGCAGCACGGAGCCAGGAAACTTGGTGATCGGGATGAAATGTACTACCGTCGGGCGAAACTCTTCCTTGATGGGGCGGAAAAGGCGTTTGCGGCTCGTGAATACGCTGACGCGTTTACGCTTGCGCAGCGGGCCACCCGGCCGATCGCGTATTTGGAGCAGCAGGTCTGGCACGAAAAAACGGCTCAATTTCCTACGCCGAATTTTCTCCCCGCAGCTGTTACGTACAGGACGCTTCCGATTCTGGACCCGTGGCTTCGTATGACCTCAGGGTTGAATCGGGGCCGAAATGTTTTGCCGGGCGGCGAGTTTGACGACTTGCGGCAGGTCCCCGCGACGGGGTGGCGTCAGCTCCAGTCCTGGAACGCTTACGATGGGATCACTCCCCGGGCTGACATCGCCGAGGAAGCGGCTCATTCAGGCCCTTGCGGGCTGAAACTCGAAGTGACGATGAAAGACAAAAACACGGCGCCGGTCATGTTCGATTCACCGCCGGTCGTCATTCGTGGGCCAGCGGTACAAATCGGTCCCGTGGGAACGGTTTATCAGGTGGAACTTTGGCTGAATATTCCCGTCCCACTCAAAAATACGGTGGAGGGACTGAAGATCACGGATTCCAACTCGGGCGAGGTTCTGGCCGAACGGCGTATGAAAACGAATGGTTGGCAAAAAATCACGTTCCAGCGGGTCGTGACGGATGCCAACCCGGTTTTTATGACGATTGCCCTGACAGGATACGGGACCGTTTACGTGGATGATGTAAAGATCATTCCTCTTGAGTGAGGCGGAAAACCAGAGAAATTTTGGAAATTTTTTCAAAAATGGAGAAATTTCCTCGGTGCGGGGGTTGAAATTTAGCCGAAAAAAGACTATAATAACAGGATGAGTCGCTGAGATGTTTCAGCGAGTTTTTTGGTCTTTATTTCTAAAGGAGAGTTCATTATGGCAGTTAATGTGAATAAAGATGATTGCATCGGTTGCGGCGCTTGCGTTGATACTTGCCCGTGCAGTGCTCTGACCATCGTCGAAGACAAATGCACCGTTGATGAAGCCACCTGCGCTGAGTGTGGTGCCTGCACCGACGTTTGCCCGGTTGGCGCGCTTTCTTTGTAAGCTTTTTTTGAGCCGTTTTGCCGGCCCATTAAAACACTCGGTACTTTAGAAATCCAACCCCATTTTTAAAGACGGAAAAAATAAAGACGAACAAAGAGGAACCCTTTTCAAATTCCTCCGCGTTCGTCTTTTTTTCTTTGAGAAAATCAGGCACGTTTTAATCTGGTGTGGATGATACAGTCGCTCAAGCGACATTCATCGCTTTCCCTTGCGGCAATACAACCTCGAAGAGGCGTTTACCGCTGAAGTTTGCTGGACGTCTCCCACGAGAAAAACCGTTTTCGCCGCCTTGTTTTTCGGTCGCTAAGTGAAAGCGGCAAAGGAAGCCTTCGGCTTCTGTATTGCCGCACTCCAAATATTTTTTCTATCTCGCGCCCCTTTGTCTCGGGTCGGTCGCTTCCTGCAGCGCCTCGCCGATGAGGTTATACGCCAAAACCGTCATGAAGATCAACGTTCCGGGGAAGAACGTCAGCCACCACATCGCGAGGTTGCGGTGCCCGTCGTTCAGGATCGTGCCCCAACTGATGGAGGAACTGGAGGTCGATATCCCGAGGAAACTCAGCGAGCTTTCGATCAAAATCGCGGCCGCGATGCTGAACGTGATCGGGACGAGGACCGGTGCCAGCGCGTTCGGCAGAATGTGGCGGAAAATGATTCGGAACTGACTCGCTCCCAGCGATCGGGCGGCGGAAACGTACTCGCTCTGCTTCAGCTTGATGAACTCGCCTCGGGTCAGACGTGCGATCCCCGGCCAGCTGGTGATCCCGATGATTGCCATGACGTACCAGATGCTCGGTTTCTGGATGATCGCGACGGCGGCGAGGATCAAAATCAGCGTTGGGACACAGAGGACCACCTCGATGAACCGGCTGATGATGATGTCGATCCAGCCCCCAAAATAGCCGGCCAGGGCGCCGAGTGTAATGCCGATCAGCGCAGCCAGTCCGGTCGAGACGAAGCCGACGAGCAGCGCCGTCCGTGTCCCATGAACGAGCATGGAGAAAACATCGTAACCGTAAACATTGGTCCCACAAGGGTTCTGGAGCGACGGGTGGCCGTGGGTCCCGTAAGGATTTTCCGGCCGACCAGGTTTGTCGCCTTCACGAACACGGTATTTGGTGTCGTTGTAGATGAGCGGGTAAACGGCCCAGCTCTTCGGGTCCATTTCCTTCAGACGGTTGGGATACGCGCGGACGATGCCGTCCTGAAAAAAGACCGGATTTTCCCACCGCGGGTTGAAATACCCCAGGCATGGGAAATAAATGTGGCCTTTGTACTGGCAGACGATGGGTTTCACGCCGGCGATCATCGGCGAGCATATTGCCACGAGCGCGAGAAACAAGACATACACCAGCGCGCACATCGCGAGCTTCTTCCTCCGAAACCGTCTCCACGTCTCGGCCCAGTAACCACGGGATTTTTCTTGTTCGTTCATAAATTTTAGTCTAAAAAACGTAAATGGTTTTATTCGCCCACTTCTAAAGCACCAAATCCTGCGAGGTATAGACCGAAAAAGGCCCCGCGGATCAAGCGGATTAAGCGGATTGAGGCGGATTTGATTTATAAAAAAGGATTTTGGTATTAAATTGAACTTTCCTCAGTAATTGTAAAGGCTTTATTCTGGTTGGAATAGTAGCATCGTTTGAATTCCGGTTTTTTCCCGAAGTTCATTAAGAGGCCAATTTCCATTCGGCTGGCTTTCAGGTAATTCTTGATTTGACGTATATGAGCGTCAGAGAATTCCTCAACCGCCTTTAATTCGAGGATAATGCAATCATTAACCACAATATCGGCCACATAGGCCCCGACTATAGTATCCTGGTAATAAACCAGAATGTCTTTTTGAAGTTCAACTTTTAATCCTGCACGCTCCAGTTCAAGCGCAAGCGCATTTTGGTAAACTTTTTCCAAAAAGCCAAAGCCCAAATAGTTGTATACTTTGAAAAAACGGTTTATAATGATTTCAGTCAAATCCGATTTTTCCATATTTATTTAAAATATTTAAAATCTCTTAAAAAATCCGCCTCGATCCGCTTAATCCGCTTGATCCGCGGGGCCTTTCTCGGTTTGCTGCAAGCTGGATTTTGTGTTTAGGATTGGACGAATAAACTACCGTTTCATCAGGAATTTGACCAGCCGCTTGGCGTTCGTGAAGTTCGGGATGATGGCGTCGGCGCCGGCGTCCACCATTTTCATGCGCATTCTCTCGTTTACGAGGTTCAACTCTTTGCGGTCCACGGCCACACCGACGGCGTATGCGCCGAGTTTTTTCGCTTCGGCCACTTCCTCGTCGTTGAGGCAGAACATGATGAAATCGTCTTCGGACTCCTCGCAGTCGTTGATCTCCGTCTCGGTGACGAGCTCGATGAAGCCGTCAAAACCCGGGACTTTGCGGACGGCCTTTTCGTCGAAGAAGTACATCGCCTGCGACTGGGCCGGGGTGGGGTACTCGAAAATCTCGATGTCCCACGTGGTCTTCAGCATTTCCTTCAGCGCGCAGACCAGCGAGTGGAAGTAAACCACGTGCAGGTCCTCAAGCTGCTCCATCGACCAGGTCGGGGCGAGGAGGCAGTAGTCGCACCAGTTCTTCATCTGTCCGCCGTCGCGGCCGCCAAAACCCACGACCGTGATCCCCATTTTGCGGGCCTGGATGCACGCTTTCACGACGTTCGGCGAGTTCCCGCTTCCGCTGTACACGATCAGTACGTCGCCGGGATGGCCGAGGGTCTTGAGCAGGATGGAGTACACGTCGTCGTAGCTGTAA
>JAFTCU010000190.1 GCA_017454585.1 Thermoguttaceae bacterium
ATCCGCCGCTGGCTCAATGGCGGTCGTGCCCGACAGATGCGGCTTGCACAGATTTTGACGGTCTGCTTTATCGGGATGGTAACTTTGACGCTCGTTTCTTTCCTCATGGGAGAAACCATTTACCGCGCCATGCTTGATTTGACGTTCCGCACGACGGCTCCCCATGCAGTTTACTCGAACCTGGCAAGTGATCTTGAAAAAGAATCCAAAGGGTTGGATGTCCGTATTCAAAAAGAAGTAAAGGACCTCAAATCCGCTCGCGGTAACTGGCAGAAAATGGCGGTTAAAAAGATCAGCGATTCCAGCAAGTTTGTAGGAGCCTGGCAAAGCTGGCGGAACAGCGTGGAGGAAATCGTCGTTCAAAGCCTTCTCCTTCAGGAAATTAACGGCAAAATCAACGAAGACAGCAAAAAACTCCTTGAAATCGACCGGGAAATGGCTGCCCTGACTGGTGACACGCTTTTCTTCCTCCGGGTCAAACACCTTGTGCGCTTTATGCTGGGCAGTATGTTGGCCATCGTGACGTTCCTCGGAATTGCCGTTTTTTGGAGTGAGGTACATGCTCGCCTGCGCAGGACGCAAAACACCTGCCCACACTGTCTTTCCGTCAACACCCTGGAACCGTGCGACGAAAACGGCCTCCAGATGCCGAGCAATTCCATCAAATCGAAAAACGTCCTGTGTACGAAAGTGGTTCAGGAAAATCCTTACGAAATCTGTGGCTACCGATTCCCCCGTGAGCTTGCTTCACTCACGAAACTATCCTTCCCGACCCTGGGAATTCCGCAGGTTGGCAAAACACACTGGCTCACGATGCTTTACTGGGAAATCGCGAACCGGTATTACCCCAAACTCGGTTTTTCATGTGTAACGTCGAGTGTCACGGAGGAAATGGACCGCCGTGTGGATGAAATCATGAACTACCGAATCGGAACCGCGGCGACCCAGCGTGACAATATTCCGCTTCCACTCGTTCTGCGGTACAAAGACAAAGATCCGCTTGGCAGAACAGAGATCCTGGCCGACATTTTCGACTATTCCGGCGAAATTACAACCGATGCGCCAAGCGACGACTACCGCCGGGAGCGTGCGCTGAAGAGCGAAGGCTTTCTTTTCTTCCTGGATCCAACGTACCCATGGGTTCCGCAGGCTGAGGCGCTAAAACGATTCCGTAAGGACCTGAAATCCATAAAAGGCTTGCGCAAAAACGAGTCGCTTCGTCTTCCCATCGCGGTCTGTATGACCAAAATCGACCTTTTGCCGCTCGTGAAGTCCTTGGGTGCGGATGCGGAAAAAGAAGCGATCCACTTTTACGAAGAACTTGGGAAAATCGACCCGACGGGGATCGCGATGAACAAAGACGTGATCAACCGGCGAAGCGAACTGACCGACGAATTGCGCAAAAAGATTTGGCCCGATTGGGATATGGAATCTCAAATCAATGACCTGTTCGGCGGCCGATATAAATTTTTCCCGCTGACCCCGGTCGGGCTGGACGGCGTTGGCGAGGCGGACCTTCGTTTGCGTACCATCGCCCCGTTCGGTTTGGTCGAACCCCTCGCGTGGCTGCTCGAAATGAGCGGTTACCCGACACTCGACGCAAAATAAATTTACGAATTATGAATTACGAATCATGAATTATGAATTTTAGAAACTCTTCAGGTTTCACGTCATAATTCACAATCAAGCCGTAATTCATAATTCTTAATTCATAATTCATAATTAGAAGGATAATTTATGGCTTGGCCGCTTTCCTCCCATTTTAGTACCATGCTTCAAACGCCTCGTGTGGCGTTTAAGGACCCGGTTTTTAAAAACGCCCAGATTTTGCGGAACGCGCAAGGGCAGCCGAAACCGTGGGCGGGAGCTTTTGCGGTCGTTTATAAAGCAACGCTCGAAAATGGGGAAAATCGGGCAGTACGTGTTTTTTCGTCCGAGTCCTCTGAACGCCGCGAGCGGTATGAAATCATAAGCCAGTATTTGCAGGATCACCCTGTCAAATGCCTCGTCAATTTTGAGTACCGGGATAATGCCATACGTTCTACAGATGGAAGGTGGTATCCGCTCGTCATTATGGATTGGGTGGAAGGGCACACTCTCTTCCAGTGGGTCGATGGTCAGGCCCGAGCCGGAAACGCCAAAGCGATCCGCCTCGCAGCCGATGTCTGGGCGAAAATCGTTGCGGAGATGGAAGATGCCCAGATTGCTCATGGCGATTACCAGCAGGCAAATATCCTGGTTACGGCTGAAGGCCAGATGAAATTGGTCGATTACGACTGCATGTGTGTCCCGGCTCTGGTCGGAAGGCGAAATCTGGAAATTGGAGTGGAGCCATACCAGCATCCGGACCGGAACGGCGACACGCCTCTTTCACTGACACTGGACCGCTTTTCAGCCCTAATGATCTACCTCTCGCTGCGCGCGTTGGCGGCAGATGTTTCGCTCTGGCAGAAATACGTCATTCAAACGTCCTACGACAAAATGATGTTCCGCAAGGAAGATATTATGGCCTCGCAGGACAGCGAGTTGATCGCTGATTTGCGTCAGTCGCCGGACGAGGATGTTCGTGAACTGACAGAAATTTTGCTTCGTCAGGCCTTGGGCCCCATGGACGAAGTTCCCTCTCTGGCATTACTCATCAGCCCGATCCGCCGCGCGATGCCCTACCTTCAGTCAGAGCAATGGGCGGAGGCTGTTGATGTCCTGAAAAAGCTGCAACTGAACGAAATCCCGACCGAAGTGAAATCCCTCGTGGAGAAGGCGTACGAGGAAGCGTGGAAAGCCAAATCTCTTGAGGATTTCCAAAACATACACTGGGAAGTCAACGAAAAGTGTGACCGTATGATCGCACGTGTTTGCAATGACAAATTCCTCAAGACGTTTCCAATGCCACCGGACACTCAGGAAAAGGTACTCGCTGCACGAGAACGAATCCTTACAGTGGACCGGCTCTACAGGATGATGCGTCTGGCAAAGCAGAATTTGGCCCTTTCAGGCGAACGCTCCATCGCGGCTCAAGGCGCTCTTTTACCGCCGGATTACGAGTACGCTGGCCGTGCACGGGTCCTTCAGGCTCAGAAAGTTATGGCGATCGTGGACCCCTTCCTGGAAAAACTCAACCAGCCGCACCAGAACGAAATCGAAATCGCGGAAGCGTGGGGAAATGTCCGTAAAAATAAACTTCAGGGCCTTCTGAAAGACGAACAGCGAATTCGCGCGGAACTGGCGGTTATGCGCGCTCCAAGAATTAAAATCCTCGAGAGTTTCCGCAAAAACACTCCACTGGACCAGTTGGACCAGAAGATACTTTCCCTTTGGGATGTTAAACTTTTTGAAGGCTGCGAGCAGGTCCGAAAGTACGAGCGTTTATACAACATCGCGCTCCGCCGTCGGGTCAAACTGGAAATGCTCACGGAAGCATTGGAAGCCAACCTGCCTGAAGAGGTTGCGGCCATTTTAAAGGACCCGCTTTTGGCTCACTACCCACTTCCGGGACCTTTGGCGACGAAAGTAAAAATTCGTCAGGAGCAGTGGACACACTCCGAAGGGATGATCGGCGCAATGGACGCCAATGATGCGAAACTCTTCATTGAGGCTTTCGACGCAAACGCACTCATAAAGGACCCGGAAATTTACCAGGAGATCTTCCCTCAGATGATCCCGTGGATCGAAGGGCAGATCCTGCCGCTCGAAACTAACGGTCTGCGACCCGTTTTCGGGCGCGCAAGTATCCTGAATGAAGAAGATGGAACCGTTTCGATCCGTTGGACCTGGATGCATCCCCGTTTTGGGAACGCGTGCGTTCTGGGCGTTTCCGGCGGTAAGATTTTAGACACGGACCGGCCAGAAGACGTCTCGCTCGTTTTCAACGCGGAGATCACGCGTTCCCAATGGGAAAAAAGCGGTAGTTTCTTCACGCTGACTCCTGACCCGGCCTGGAATGGCATGAAAGTCATCGTTTGGGGTGTGATCGAGACTGGATTCCAGCGTTTTTATACCCAACCGCTGATTCTCGGTAACCTGGACATTAAAAAGAAATCGTGGTTTAAGTGGAAGAAATGATTCACCAGTTTTACTTTACGCACTGCACGTACGCTTCCTCCGCGCTGGAACGGAAATCAGGCGAAGTGGGACCGCATCCGCTTGGCTACAGCGTTCGAGCCGCCTCGGTTCAGGGACCGGCTCTGCGAGAGATTTTCCGCCGTCTGGAACATTACGTTTACTACTACCTTCCGACCGATACACCGGCCCAGGAAAAAGAATCCTGTACGGACGTAAATTCCCCCAAACGCCTCGTTTTTCTCCCGGAAACGGATTTCGGACCAGTCCTGATGCGGCTTGCGTATCGTTCTAAAGACACTGCAGGACGAATTGGTTCCTACTTCTGTCACGTACTGGCTGGTGATGATAAAAAGCTGGAGAAATTCACCTCCTCAGTAACCAAATCCGGAACCGCTCCGATTCCGCCCACACCGCCCGTATCCTCCGCACCATCCCTTCCTCCGATTCAGCCTTCCACACCTGCGCAGCAGACCACACCTTCCACGTTAACAGCCCACACAGCCCTCCAGCTCTGGGACGCGCCAGAATGGGTAAGCAAGGACGAGGAATGGTTTCCGCACGACATTCACCCCTTTGACTCTCTTCAGGATGTTCTGCGGAACAGCTCGCCGGCCATCGATGATCGCGTTTTGGCCTCTTTCCTGACCACGGAGTCAGGTGGGACTTTCTATGACCCGAAAAACGTCATTCCGGAACGCTGGCGTAAAATGCTCCTCACGGAACGTCAGCAGATATTTAAAACCATCCTTTACGGCTTCCTTTTGACGCGTGACAAACCGGGGGAAAACCTCTTGCTCGTCGTGGAACCTTCCATGGCCGCTCTCCTTTTTTACGGGATCGGCCAGTTCTTCCCGCCTGCACTTTCACGTACACAAAGTTTTTCAACCTACGAGCCGCTTCCGGATCGCTTGATCACGAAACTCGCCGCTACAACATTTCGCACTCCGGAACAGAGCGACCTGAATGACGCTTTGTACCAGGGTCGCTCCTTTGTACTGAATACGTGGAACGGTCGAACCTCCAATTTTGACGCGGCAGGACTGACGACTTCGTACATTTCACACATCTGGAAGCAGTTCCTGGCGGGGAGCCTGACTCAGGTCAAAACCTTCTGTTCGACGTTCAATTCCGTCGGGATCACGACGATGAACGATCTGAAGGCCCTGATGGACGTGGAAAATATTTACCACCAAATCATGCTGGACGACGAATCGTCCATTACGCGCAGGAAGCCGGTTCCGGAGAAACTTTCCAGTCTTCCGCTCTCGTCAAGCCGTACGGCCGTAACGCTCCTGAAGCGACGTATTGCGGACGGTCTGACCAAAATCATGGCTCAGCCGCTCCCCGAGGCGGAAAAAGCCCTGAAAAACATCGTCGGGACCCCCGGTCAACTCCTTTTGCTCGAGCTTCTGGGAACAGGCGGGAATATTCCGAATGTCCAGAATGCAGTTCAATTCCTGACGGACAGTCTGCCGATGGAATTCCTCGCCAAGTGGCTCAAATCTTCACAGGCCAGCGACGAGTATAAAGGAAAACTCCTCGAAAAGTGGTTCCTTCAGCTCCGTACCATGCCAAAGGACTGTGAGTTTCTCTGGAAAATTTCGGTCGAATCGCTAAGAAACCAGAGCGTTCCTGGCCAAAAGCCGCCAATCCCGAACGCGAACATTCTGCCGGAAACGCTCATTCGGCTTCCGCATGATGTTCTTTGGGACGCATTCAACAGCGCTCCAGTCGTGCCGTTCCAGAAAGAAATGGTCATGGCCTACACTTTGGGTGTTTCCCGGCTGGTCGAACGTGAAGGGGCGCTCAGTGAGTCTGTAATGGCCATCCGAAAAAGGTTGGACCATTTCATTCAAAATGTCCCGGAATCCCTTTTCGGCCAGATTTACCGTGAGTTTGGGAACTGGTTTTTCCTGAACTACCCCGGCGACTCACTTTTCCTGGGTGAAAAATTCGCGAAACTGGAAGAAACCATTTTCCTTAAACCTGCTGAAATCTGCGGGAAACTCGACATTTTATTCGACATCCAAGACATTTTGCCCGAAAGAGTACTTCCGCGAATCAAACGCTGGCGTACCCTGCAGAAATCCGCTCAGGCAGTCGTAAATTTTCAGGCTCAGCCCGGCAAAAAGTTCCAGTTTCGTGTTCTGGATCAAGCGTGTGAGGCACTGGCTCAGGCGACGTACGAGGTTTTCGACGACGTGCGTTTCCTGGCGGCTTGTGGGGGGCCTGCAGCCGATAAATTCGCTAAAATCTCCGGAATTAATAACGCTCAGCGCAATCGGCTCGTCGAGCAGGAACTCGCTATTTTACCGCAGTTGTTCCGCCAGTGGTACAACGTGGAATTCCTTCCTCCCAGGAACAAATCCCACGAACTGCTTCAGAAAAAACTGAAATTTTACCTTCAGACGAAAGAGTGGAAATCCGGCGGTATTTCCGTTTTGGGAGGTAAAATCTGGATACTGGCGATTGTTGCCGGAGCCGCCATTGGCCTTTTGGCCGCGCTGCTCTTCTTCACTCTGTTTTCTGGTAAATCAGCGGGGCCGTCAATAAACGACACGCCATTGACACAAGTCACATCGGATGAAAATGATGATCCGAATACTGAAAACACCAAAACTTCCACTGCTCCAAAAGAGAAAAAAAAGAAAACCTCAACGGTCAGTTCGTCTAAAGTAAAGAACGGACCAGCCGACGAAAAAACGGAAACCGAACCTCAGGAAACTGTTTACCTGCCGGAAACCGACGACGAAACGGCCCAGCTTGCCGGTGCCGAGGATCCCGGAGTGGGTACAAATCCTGAAGATAATACGGAGTCCGAAGAAAACGATTCCTATGATCTGGAAGCGCTGGAAAAGCCAAATTCCGGAAAATCGTTCCAGCCGACAGACGTGGCGGAACTCGAAAAATGGGACAAAAAGCTGAATGAAGACGGTTTTTGCCGTTTCACAAAACTGGAACTTGCATCGTTCCAATCGTCCAAAATGAACCCTGATTACACGGCTCTTAAAACCCGCGAGCCAATAAATCGCTGGTTTATCAATGAGCCGCAAGTTTCCGGGCTGAAACTGGAACGCGGTTACATCCTTTTCGAGGGGACCGCGTACCCGTTTGGTGAAGCCAACTGTGTCACCGCCCCGGTCCCGATGGAAATGGAACCCGCCGCCGATTCCGAAACCAAATCTGAGCAGTTGGTCACTCCGCCGAAGGCCGGGAAAAACGTTTTGACCGCAGAAAAGGCTGCCATGACTCACTCGGACGATGAGCCTGGGTTACGTTACAGTGTACCGGACCTCGCAGAAGCGCTGGGAGTGAAGAGGGCTTACGTCGAGCTGGAAGACGGGCAGCTGACCATTCACATTCAAAAGAAAGAGCAGACGGATGACGAGATCGACGCGCTCACAGAAGAAGTCAACTCCTTAAAGGCCCAATATTCCCAGCTATCCCAATTGATCGAAAGCTGCAAAAAAAGCAGTCCCCGAAGCGCCCAACGCAAATCACAATTCAATAGTTTGGCCACTTTAGTTGGAAAAGCCACATTCAAAGACCAGCCTGAAAAGCAGGACGACCTTTTAACCATCGCCTATCAGAAAAAGGAACGGCTTGGCAAACTTTTGGCACTAAAAAGAAGGAACCTTCCCGGCAAAGAAAGCGTTTGGACTCCAAACGAGGAAGAAATCATCCGCCGTCTTCAGGGACGTAAATCGAACGATTTCCTCAAACCGGCGGAACGCCCGGAACCAGTCGAAGTCGCAGCCGTTTTTTCGGGGAATTTTTTCTACAACCTGCCGCTTCCGCAGGGAATTCAGAATTTCCTGAACCAAAACGCAGCAAAAACAAAACCCTCAGGAGCCGAGGAAAACCTGGATTCCCTTTCAAATCCATCATTGATCCAGGAGGGTACGGAAGAAAAAACCGACGAGATATTTGATTCCGGAGAAAGTACTGAGGAATTGGCAGATCAGGTTTACAACCGTCTGAAAGAAGGATTCCAGAAATCCTCAAACACACAGGAAAACGATCGGCTTTATGTCCTGGTTCCTGCTGATACGGAAAAAAACCTGAAAGAGGGTGGAGACATTTTTATCAAAAAATCCCTCTCCAAACTCAAGCAGACTCAAAATTCCATCCATTTCCGAATCGACGGTCAAAATCTGCCAGCGAACCTGAACATCACCGCGAGAATTCGTGAGATAGTTCCCGGCAGTCTCGAAACCAAAGACCGCGAAATGGGCCCAATTTCCTCCCAGACGGAACCGATCGTCCTTTCGGATGAATCGGCCTACGTGCTGATTTCCCTCCGGTTTCAAAATGCCTCGGCTGATTTAACTCAGGAAAAAACCTTCGTCACTCCGTACTATTTGATCCAATTGAACCAGGGTGAAAACAGTACACCGGCAGGGCACGTCCTTTCGGTTCAGTTCGGGCGGAAATTCCTTGGGAAATTCGCATCCGAAACTTCGGCTTCCAGGGCTCCTTCTTTGCAGGACCGGCTTCCCACTCCACAGAGAAGCCGAAACCGTAATTCCAGATAAACAGGACAATTTTTCACCATAAATCATCAGATTTATTCATATAAGCCATGAAAAATCGCACGCTTATTTTGCTTCTCCTCGCACTGCTCCCGCTTGTAATACTAACGGGTGCGTCCCTTTGGGATTTTTTCTCCGTTCCTCCCCGCTCGGCGCCTAACGACCAGGAACTGATTGCTGAAGTTGACAGAGGCAAGCTGGATCGCCTCAATGGGATCAAAGTCGCAAAAGCCCTCGAGGTTGGTCTTGAGGACGTACAGTTGATCCTCCCGCTCGACCCGCAAAAATCCCAATTCCTCAATCACATGGGGCACTACGGCGAATACCGTGGAGGTCTGGCTTACGTCCAGCGCTGGAACTCCGTCCTGAGCAGCTTTCTGGAGACATTGCGTCCCTTGCGTAAAATCACATCAGAGGCTCTTTCAGATGCCGAGGAAATGAACGAGGAAAACGAGGAAATCTCCACAGGCGCGTTTGAAAGCATCCGTAAAGCCATGGGGCGATTGAACGGTGCGTTCCGGGAGTTTAATTTCTCCCTTGAAGAATTTTCCAAGGCGTTTCCGGAGGTTCCTCTCGCCAAAGATTCCAACGAAATCTCTGCCGACCTGAAGGAAATGGTCGATTTGGCTTCGGAACGGGTCAAGCGCGCGCGGGAAATGCACCAGCTCAAAGCATCCTTTATGGAAGCACAAAAACACTATGAGGCGGGTGAACTCCTCAAATGTAATCAGCTCTGTGCCAAAATTCTGACCAGTGAACTGGCAGATGACGCATTTCTGGAAAAAGTCCAGAAAGTTCACTACAAAGCCCGCGCCAAGCGTGCGATTAACGAAATCGACGAGATTGAAAAATCAGAAAGTATGCCTCAGCGTCGGCTCGACCGGCTGGAAGAACTGTCCGAAAAAGTCCGCGACGCGGGTAAACGGCTGGACGCGGAAACCAAAGAATCCCTCGGAAAGGAATTCCTGACAAAAATGAACGACGTGGTCATCGCCAGCGTCGAGGAACTTTACTCGGACGAAATTATCCAAGCGATTTCGGCGCTGGAAAAGAATCCGCCTCAAAGTTTCGCGGATGGGCTTTATGAAGTTGGGAAAATCGCCGAGAATATCCAAAAAATGAACTCCCAACTCAAGAAAAGCATGGGGACCACCGAAACTCTTCCAAGTGTGACAGCATTTCGGGAGAGGCTTCAGGTCTTTCTCGAAACGTTGTTGAAAGACAGGCTCCCCGCAGATATTTCGGCTGATGAAAACATCCAGGAAGCTGTTCTGACGGGTCGAAAAACCGTCACTGGCTACTTTAAACCAGTAATGGAAGACGGCAAGAAAGTCGGCTACAAAATTTACGACTCTTACGAAGATTTCAAGAATCCAACCGGTTCGAAAGGAGTAACTCCGATCAAGGATTTCCTCGCCGAACCCGGTCCATCTCTGGAATCGCGCTGTGTCAAGGAGTATCTGCTTGCACGCGAAGAGCTTCTGAAGAGTTTCGAGAATAAAATTTTCTGGACCCGTTTCCTTGAAAAATGCGAGGAACTTCAGAAAGAATTGAGGGACTGGGAAAGCAGAACCGGTCTGAAGGTTTCCTTCTCACTCAAGGAACAAATTGCCATAGCCAAAAGGACGCTCCAGGACGAGAACTGGAACATCATCAGGAAAATATTCAAGTAAACCCGAATTTCATTCATAAACTTTTTTCACAAGGATTTTGTAATGTACTCACAGGAAATCAGTCGTCATAACAAAGCATGTTTCCTTTTCCTTTTGGACCAGTCGTACTCCATGGAAGAGCCTCTTGGAGCCTCCCAGAACCGCAAATGCGACGAGCTTGCCGCGGCCATTAACGCCTGGCTTCAGAATATGGCGATCCGCGCCAGTGGTGACTCGGGGATTAAGGACTGGATGGACATTGGTGTCTTTGGCTATCGTACTGACCCAGTGGGAAATCCAATCATTGAGTCGGCGCTTCGCGGACCGTTTACCGGTCGTTCGATCGTTTCGATTACCGATCTTGGAATGAATCCTATCCGAATCGATCAGCGTATGCAGGTCATTCCCGATGAAGAAACGGGCGAAGTTTTCCAGATCCCCTGCGAAGTCCCGATTTGGGTGGACCCGGTCGCGGAAGGGGGAACGCCGATGTGCCACATGTTCTACCACGCCCACGAACTTCTTTCCGCCTGGATTTCAGAGCACCCCTACAGTTTCCCGCCGATTGTGGTTCATATTACAGACGGCGAGTCCCAGGACGGTGACCCGGTTCCGTTTGCTCGCGCTTTAACAAGTCTGGCAACAAACGACGGAAACGTCCTCCTTTTCAACTGCCACCTTTCGATGGCCGCGAATGATTCCTTTATGTTCCCGGCCACTCCCTCGGGGCTTCCTGACCAGCTGGCCTATAATCTTTTTGAAATGTCGAGCATTTTGCCCGACACTTTTTACCAGCACGCCATCATGGAAGGATTTCCACTTCAGCCGGGAGCGCGCGGAATGGCCTTCAATGCCGATATGGTTTGCCTGATTCAGTTCCTGAACATGGGGACCCAGGCCGCGCCGGGATTACGGTGATTTTCTATTAAAAATTCCCAGGGCTGAGCCAGATATGACTATCCCTGTATAAAGAAACACTGACAAATCAACCATTGAAAGAAAATGAATACAGCGTGTGCAGTTTTTTTGATTGAAGAATCCCCTTCGATGAAAACGCGAATCGCAGAAGGAACGCATTCCCGACTGGAAAGTATTGCCACGGCGGTTAATTCCGCGATTCGGCAAATGGAGGGAATGCCGTCCATTGATGTTGCGATTATCGGGTATCATCGCGACGCGGAGGGCAATCCAGTCATAGGGAGTCGTTGGGGCGGCCCTTATGAGGGGAAAATATGGGTTTCTTCGGACGTTCTGGCAGTTAATCCTATCCGAATCGAGACTCGGGCCAAACACATGGTGAACCCGGTTACGCGGGCAGTGACTCAAATGACCGTTGAGTTCCCCGTCTGGTTCGACCTGATCCCCGGCGCAGGCAGGCTGCAGTATAAAACCGTTTATGAGTATTTGGCCCAAATGCTCAACGATTGGATCCAGCAAACGGAACCCGCAATTCCGCCGCTGGTTTTCAGCTTTCTCTCGGACCTTCAGCCCAACGATTCTATCGCTGACGCGGTCATTCCTCTGGGAAAGGTTTCGACGCAGCAGGGTTTTCCAATGCTCCTCCAGTTCCACGTTGGATCCTACACCAACGTCCCGGCCATCAAGTACCCTAGTGTCGCCCAGTTCCTTCCTTATGGGCCGGTCCAGGAGCTTTTTTACGCATGCAGCCCTCTGACCGATTTTATGTTCACGGCCTTGCGCCAGAATCAGGAATTTCCCACTGCCGGGGCCAAGGCGCTGGTTTACAATGGCCGTATGATCGACATTGTGCGGATGCTCGGTTGCGTAAAGGTTTTCCAATCCATGCGCCCGGCACACGCTTCAGGGACCCAATTAAAAGCTGGTCCTGAATTTAACGTTTCTGTCCCGGAATCCAGCCCTCAAATTCCCGATTTTAAACCTCAAAATACGGCAATCAAGCCGCCAATTCCCGCGTTTGCCGCACAGCCGCCTCAAACTTCGCCGATTGCTCCGCCGAACCAGGAAAGCGCGCATCAACAGCCCCCGTTGATGGCAGAGCCACCTCAGTTTCGGGCGCAGAATCCCCCAATGGCTGCACCGAATCAGGAGAACAAGCCACTGACACCACCGTTGATGGCTCAGCCTCCAGAAATCAAACCTGCTCATCTCGCGATGCCGCCGGAACAGCCAGCGTCATCTCCGATTCCGTCCATTACGCCTTGTCCTCCCATCCAGTCCAAAACCCGCAATTCGTTCCAAATGCCGGGCGTGATCCCAATGTCGAAATCCTCAGACGCCTTATTTGAAGATTTCGACCATGAGTCGGACGAGGACGATTCTCTTTCCGATATTCCATCGGTAGAAAATCTTCCTGAAGTGAAAGCGGATATCATACCGGACGGTTTTGAGTACCGGTGCCAGCCGTTTGCAACGAACAAATCCGTACCGGAACCTCCGAACCTTCCGCCGCGGCTGGCCCTGGTGATCCTCATGATGGACCGTTCCGTCTCCAGCCTGATGTACAAACCAGCCCTTGAAACGTGGGAGAAACGAAAGGACAAGATCCGCTTTATGCTCGGTGAATTTGCCCGCCGCGGACGTGGCCGTTACGACGTTGGAATCGTATCCTACGGCAAAGAACGGGATGGCAAAATGTCCGTGTACCGAGGTTCCCTGGGAAGAACTTTCCTTTCGGATAATTGCCTGACGGAAACGGCCGGCAAGGTCGAACTGACGATGATCCAGATCCCCAACGGAATCGGCGGCCTGATTTCTCTTCCACGCAAGAAGCTTTACTTCACGGACTGCACGCCGACCTATTCCGGCGATCCCGTGATGGGGATCCAGAGCGCGATCGAGATCATTCGCGAGTGGGAACAAACCCGCCAGAATAAAGTGCTTTCGCCTGTCATCGTCCATTTAACGTCAGGTTATTTCCGCACGGAACGGCTGGATGAGGCGTTGAACCTTTTGGCCGACCCAACACTTCCGCAGGTTTCATTCCTTCAGTGGGTTTTCACCGAGCGTCCTCACATCGGAGTTTGCTGTCCGGCAGATACCACTTTCACGCATGACGAAACACTTCAAATGCTTTGGGAACGGACCGACCCGCTCCCCGCTCGAGAATTTCTGGCGGGGCTGCGTCCCGGCATTCACGAGGAATCACGCGGAATGATGGTCAATATGGATTTCGACGTCCTTTTCGAGGCACTCGACACATTGGCCAAGAAGAAGAGCGAGAAGCCGTAAAATCAGCTGAGTTGCGACTTGCGTTTTGAGAACTGCGAGTCGCACAAAGCGTGACGTAGAATAAAAACTTGACTCGAAAAGAGGGTGGCCGCAATGACCACCCCTTTCTGAAAATTTTAGAAGTACCCGCCGCGGGCGTGGACTTCTTCCGGCGAAAGACCCGCCTGGATCCAGTCTTTGAATTCGTCTTCGTTCCGCACGATCGACTCGGCCCGTTCCAGAACCGCGACGCAGATCTTGCGGGGAACGACCACCGCCCCGTCAATGTCGGCGAAAATCAGGTCGCCCGGCTTGATCAGGGCCGTTCCGCAAACGACCGGGACCTGGAATCCCGTCATTTTCGCGCGAGAGAGCGACCCGTTGGAAGTGCGGTAGCGGCACCAAATGCGGAATTTCTGGGACAAAATGTCGCCCGTGTCACGGATCCCGCCGTCGATGATCGCACCGCGGACGCCCTTCGCCATGGACATTTTGGTCATGACGCCACCCCAGTGGGATGCGTGATCGACGCCGTTCGCGTTCCAGACGCACACCATGTTCGGCTTGAGCTGGTCGAGCATTTTCACGCGGAGTTCCAGCTCGCCCGAAACGGTCGGATCGGCGTTCGAGCGGATCGTGAAGGCGAAGCCGGCCAACACCATGTCGTCGCGCAGCGGGGCGATCTCTTCCGGAAGCGCCTGGTTCGTGAGGCACATTTCGCGCATCACGTCGTTCACGCAGCCGGTGTAGAGCTTTTCGTACCGCGCGATGATCTCTTCTTCCGGGATCGGCAGCTCGCACATCTCGACGTCGTCGCGAATGTGGCGCAGATTCTCAATATTCATCTTGGATTTTGGTTTGTTCTCTTCCATTACAGAAACCCTTTTGTGTGTGAGACGGTCTGAAAAATGAATCTTTCCGAATTATACCACTTTTAAAATTTTTTGCCAGTGGGGGGCAGGACTCCAAGTCCAACTTGCGAACGGAGCAAATGGTGAAAATGGGAACGTCCCGGAGTTCACCTCCAGCCCACTTCCCACTCCAGCGATTATAGGCCCCGCGGATTGGGCGGATTTGATTAAAAGAGTTTTTAAACTGCAAACCAGTTTCCAAAGTGCGCGACTCACCCACTTCAGCCCCTGATTTAAACACGGATTTTCACGGATTAAAAGGATTTTCACGGATTATTTAAAGGAAATTTTGCGTCTTCTTCCTGGTTTTGAATCAATGAAAACGAAATCCTTTTAATCCCTCGAATCCGTGGAAATCCGTGTTTAAATGAAAGGTTGGAAGTGAAACTGGCTTGAGTCTTGGAAAGGGAATTTTTGGGGGGAATCCCTTAAAATTTTTTAAATCCAATCCGCCTTAATCCGCCTGATCCGCCCAATCCGCGGGGCCTATAATCGCTGGACTTTGAGGCGAGCTGGTGAACTTTGGGTCAGACTCATTCGACCATTTCGCCCGGTTTTTTGTCAAAATCAAGGGGGGCACTTGACAGACGATTCCCGTGGTGCTATAATGATTTCGTACCGGAAAGTCTTTCGGATAATTTCCTTCCCCCACCCTTTTACCCCCTGAGGTGCTTATGCGTACGTTCTTCACTTTCCTGACCCTTTTGCTTGCGGTCACTCTTGCACAGGCCGGCTCACTTCGGCTTGCTGAAAACGGCCAAACCGGCTGGAAAATCGCCCTCCCGGCTGAACCTACGGACGTGGAAAAGACCGCCGCCCGTGAACTGGCCGAACATCTGAATCTCATCACCGGCGCCGAGTTCCCGACGGTTTCCGAGGCGGACCTCCCCGCTGACGCGCAGAACGTGCTGTTCGTCGGAAACGGTTCCGCGATGGCGGCCGAATACGCCAAAGCCGGAAAAACCGGCGAGAAACCGTTCAAGTTCGACGAGATATTCATCCGCGCGGACGGTTCGAACCTCTACCTCGGAGGTCACGAGCGGCGCGGTGCGCTCTACGCGGTTTACTCGTTCCTTCAGGACACGCTAGGGGTACGCTGGTGGACGGCCGAAAGCTCTTTCATCCCGAAAAAGCCAACGCTTGAAGTCGCCGACGACCTGAGCGTTTCGTACGCCCCGCAGCTCATTTCCCGCGAGATGTACCACCGCCTCGCGCAGAAGCCGATTTTCTCCGCGCGCATGAAAGGGAACGGCTCAATTCCGGCCGAGTACGGCGGACGGGTCAGCATCATTTACTTCGTTCACTCGTTCTTCCGCGTTCTGCCGCCGGAAAAGTACTTTGACGAGCATCCCGAATGGTACTCGGAAATCGACGGGAAACGCAAAGGGGAACACACGCAGCTGTGCCTCTCGAACGAAGAAATGCGTAAAGAGTACGTCCGGGTCATTCTTGAGGAACTTCGCAAAGCGAAGGATCCCCGCTTCATCGACGTGAGCCAGAACGACTGGGGCGGCTGGTGCCAGTGCGAGAAATGCAAAGCCCTGGCCGAACAGGAAGGCAGTCAGGCCGGGCCGCTGATCACGTTCCTGAATAAAGTGGCCGAAGACATTGAAAAAGAATTTCCGGACGTGCTCGTCGAGACGCTCGCGTACCAGCAGTCCCGCAAGCCGCCGAAGACGGTCCGCCCGCGCGACAACGTGCTGGTGCGTCTCTGCTCGATCGAATGTTCCTTCAGCCAGCCCCTTGAATCGGAGCAGAACGAAAAATTCGCCTCCGATATTGACGGGTGGAGCAAGATCGCAAAGCACCTCTTCATCTGGGACTACGTGACGAACTACCGCGCCTACGTCGAACCGTTCCCGAACCTGAAGGTCCTCGCGCCGAACCTCCGTTTCTTCCTGAAACACGGCGCGGTCGGCCTCTTCTGCGAAGGGGAAGGCGAC
>JAFTCU010000191.1 GCA_017454585.1 Thermoguttaceae bacterium
GGCTGGGACCGCACCGAAAACGTCATCTGGCGGCTCGAACACTACGATTTCTCGAACGTGAAGCCGACCCGCGCGTTCCTCCTGATCGGCGTGAACAACAGCGCGAGCAGCAAGCCCGAAAACATCGGTCTGGGAAACCGCAAGATCTGCGAGATCCTGCACGAGAAATTCCCGGAAATGAAGGTTTACGTCCAGAAAGTCTTCCCGTGGGGTGGCGACGACCTGAACGGCAACAATCCGAAGCGGGCGGCCATCAACGCGGAGATCGAAAAGTGCGTGAAAGACCTGGACTACGTGACGGTTCTTGACCTTTCGTCGTGCTTCCTGACCCCGGAAGGAAAACTCGACACTTCGGCCATGACGCCGGACCTCGTGCACCTGCAGAAACTGGGCTACGAGCGCTGGGCGGAAAAAATCGCGCCTTTGGTGAAGTAAGGAGCTTACTTGCGAACTGGTCCAAAATCCAGCGCACGTGAGACTCAACCCCACCCCAAACGTCCCCAAATCACTATAGGCCCCGCGGATCAGGCGGATGGGGCGGATTAAGGCGGATTGAATTCAAGGAAGTTTTAAAAACCTCCCATTCAACCCCTTGGGCCCATTTCACTTCCACCTTTTATTTAAACACGGATTTCCACGGATTTCCACGGATTAAAAGGATTTTTTCAGGAAAGACTTCGATCTGTTTTCTTTAAAAATCCGTGGAAATCCCTTTAATCTGTGGAAATCCGTGTTTAAATCACGCGTTGAATCGGGACCGGTATGGTGTTTAGCCCAAATCGTTTTCCTCTTTTTTGTGTAGTTTCTTCGGTTCATTAGCGGGTCTTACGCTCTTAATTTCATTCCGGCTGGAATTCCATCTCGACCCAGCCGAGTTTCTGCGCTTTACCGGTTTTCTGGGCCACTCTCACGTCGTTGATCCCGTCGCGGACGGCTTCTGACGGGACGCGGAAACGAACTGCCCGCTTCATCCCCCCAAATTTCTCCGGGGCCGAAAGTTCCTGGGCTTCCAGCGCGTCGGAACCGTTGAGCTGGACCTGAAATTCCGTGTCGCTCAGTCCTTCACCCTCGAAGAATCCCGCCGTGATGTAAAACGCTCCGGCCACGGTCGGCTTTCGGCCAAACTGTACTTTCAGCTCCGCCGGCGCGTCGAGCGTTTTGGGAAGCTGCCTCTCCGGATCCAGCTCCTGCTTGCCGTACGTCGCCATGTAGTCGCGCCACGAAACGACGTGACGGCGCGGGAAGTTCACGATTTCGTCCGGGGCGAAACCACGCTTGATCAGATGCTCGAAAATGGCCGGCCGGTAAACCAGGTTGAAGAGGTAAAGCCCGTCCGCGCCGTTCGCGTACATATTCGTCGCCCAGCCGTCGTACATCTCGTAAGAAAGTGGGGTCCTCGAAACGCCGCTCCCGCACGAGACGCCGTCATCCGTTGCGGCGAAAACCGGAAAATCGGGGTTTCCGACCGCTTTTTTCCAGTCGGACGCCGGAATATTAAAGTCGCACGTCGTGAAGAAGCAGGACGCGACGATCTGGTCGATCAGCCCTTCTTTCGCCCACGCAACGGCATCCATTCCAAGCGCTGCCGAGGCCTGCGGAGTCGCCGGGACGCGGACCGAAATGAGGATCTTATGCCCTCGGACCTTTTCCATTTCAAGCGCTTTCGCCTTCACATCACGCACGAACTGGGTCAGAACGTGCGCGTCCTCGACTTCCTTGCCCGGCGTCAGGTGCAGGCAGAACCGCATCCTGTCCATCTCGAAGCCGTCCGCGTCATAGCGTTCCAAAAGCTCCACGGCGCACGCCATGTAAAAGTCGTACGCCCCTTTTTTGGCGTAGTTGAACGCACAGTCGGTCCAGTTCGAGAGGTTGGAGTCCGGAACGCGCCAAAGCTCCCGGTGCTCGCGCCAGAAGTTGAAATTCCGGAAATAGTTCGGCCGGTTGACGAAATGCACGTCGTTCATCCGCATCGAGATCCACGGCGAAATGCCGTCTTGCCGGCACCGGTCGATCCAGACCGTGTACGGGTCGATCCCCATTTCGAAGAGTTTCTTGCAGTTGGAGGTCCAGCGGATCCCCGCCTCACCCGGGCCGTAATCGACGGGCGAGCCGTCCGCCATTCCCTCCCAGATGCGCTCATGGACCTTCGAGTCGTAACTCGTCCGCTGTCCCTGCGGGCACATAAAAAAGTGCGTGACGTGCGAGTCTTTCATCCGGTCGATGTACGCCTGCAGCGCTTCGAGCGTCATGAGGTCGGCCGTCTGCTTGAAGTAGTGGTCATTATCCTCGTTGATGATGAGGGCCGGCCGTTTTTACCCGGCCCAAAGGGTGAACGTCAGTAAAAAAAGGAGCGCGAGCACGGAAAGGAAAAATCGTTTCATGGTGGGAATTCCAAAAGAAAAAGGGAGTGGAAGGAAATGACGCTGAGGTCACGAATCCCCTTTAATTTAACAGAAAATTTGAAAAGTTCAAGGGCCACGAAGAAAAAGTTTTTTCGGAGTGCGGCAATACAGAAGCCGAAGGCTTCATTTGCCGCTTTCACTTAGCGATCGAAAAACAGGCGATAAAAAATGATTTTCACGTGGGGAACGTCCAGCGTGCTTCAGCGGCAAAAGCCTCTTCGAGGCTGGATTGCCGCAAGGGAAAGCGGTGAATGTCGCTTACGCGACTGTATCACCGCACTCCGAAAAAACGACGCTGGAAGCGTCGTCCCCGTAAATTAACCCTTGGCTTGATGGTACTCGCGCAATTCGTGCTCCTCGTCATCATCGTACACGATGGCGTAGTGCTCGCCGTGCTGGCTCAGGTCGAGGCCCTCACGCTCGTGCGCCGTCGAAACCCGGAGGTGGACCAGGCAGTCGGTCACCCAGTACAGGATCAGCGAAACGACGAACGAGTACACGAACACGATCACGACACCCAGAACGTGCATCCAGAACGCGGTCGCTCCGCTGTGTTCGACCATCACCCCGACGAAAAAGCCCGTCAGGATGGTGCCGACGATGCCGCCCACGCCGTGGGTTGAGAAAACGTCCAGCGCGTCGTCAATGTCGGGGTGGCGCGCCCGCCAGTGGACCATCGTGTTGCAGACCAGCGCAATCAACGTCCCGATGAAGAGCGAGGTCCCGACCGTCACCCAGCCCGCGCAGGGGGTGATCCCGACCAGACCCGCGACGGCGCCGACCGCCACGCCCATGGCCGAGGGCTTGCGTCCCAAAACCGCGTCCCAGAGGAACCACGTCAGCATTGCAGCCGCCGAGGCCGTGTTCGTATTCAGAAACGCCTTGGCCGCGCCGGCGTCCGCGCAGAGGAACGAGCCGCCGTTGAATCCGAACCACCCGAACCAGAGGAGGCACGCGCCGAGCAGAACGAGCGGAATATTGGCCGGGGAGTGCTCACCCGGTTCTACACGCCGTCCGAGGTACAAAGCGCCCGCAAGCGCCGCGACGCCCGACGAGGCGTGAACCACGATCCCACCCGCGAAGTCGTGTACGCCCATCCACGCCAGAAGCCCATCCGGATGCCACGTCCAGTGTGCCAGCGGAGCGTAAACGAAAAGCGTGAAAAGGGTCATGAAGACCAGGTAGCCGGAAAAGTGGATCCGTTCGGCGAACGACCCGGTGATCAGCGCCGGCGTGATGATCGCGAATTTCATCTGGAAAAGAGCGTAAAGAACGAGCGGGATCGTAAGGCCCAGGGCCGCGTAATTGATGAACGACGCGCCCTTTTTCGTGGCGGTGATCACCACTTCGTCCGTGAACGTGCCATCCGCGGCCATTTCCGCAGCCGGAGCCGCGTAAGCGCTCTGGCCGTCCTGGAGCGTCGCCAGGTCCACACTTTCGGCCTTCACCCAACTGCCGGATTCGGTCTTCTGGACCGGGACATAATCCGCGATTTCGACCGCCGACCCGATCCCGTTCGGGCTTGCTCCAACGTTCTGGAACATGAAAAACTGGAACGGGTTCCCGATCAGGCCGTGCCACGAGTCACCAAACGCGAGACTGAAACCGATCACGACCCAAATCACCGAAACGAGCCCGATGGAAACGATGCTCTGGACCATCGTCGAAATGACGTTTTTCGGCCGGACCATTCCTCCGTAGAAAAGGGAAAGCCCCGGGGTCATGAGCATCACCAGACCGGACGCGGTAATCATCCACGCGACGTCGGCGAAGTTAATGTTCACGGCCGATTCCGCCTCGGCGTCGGTGTAAACCGCACCATCGGGGGAGTAGGTCAAATCGCGCGGTTCCGTGGTGAAAAGCCCCCACACGCTGAAAATCAGCAGAAGGCCGAACATTCCGATCCAGCGGAAACGCTTTACTCTTTTAATTTGTTCTGCAGTCATGGATTCATCTCCTAACTTTGAAAAGGAAGGCGCAGAGTCCGGCAGATTCCCATAGAAAAGACCGTACCCGCGCAAAAAAAACTCAAAAAAACGCTTAAAAATCAAGGTTTGAGCCGCCGCGTCATTGCGCCGATACGGAGCCGGAAGGAGAGATTTTCCGGTTCATTCAAGAAAAAAACCTGAAACAGAGGTCCAGCGCCATTGCTGAAATCTCCCTTTCAGGTATTAAGTTTATTTTAGCCCGTTTTGCGAAAAAGTCAAGCCCCAGTGGAGAAATTTTCCGAAAAAAACTCGCACGACAATTCAGAACCACGCCCGCAAAGAGGAAAAACCAGTGTATCGATCCCGGAAAAACGTGCAGCTACGAGACTGGAAGAGCGTTGTCCCTGTTATTTGTTCCCGTCTGGCATAAACCTGTATCCGGCGTTGCGGTATGTCAGGAAGTACTGCGGACGAGTCGAATCCTGTTCAAAAATTTTTCTTAAACGCAAAATAAACTGATCCGGGGCGCGGGTATTCATTCCCGCCGAGGTCTTCCAGACGTTTTTCAAAAGCTCATCTTTCGAGATCAACCGGTTCGCGTTCTGCACAAAATACTTCAAAAGGGTCATTTCAAGGAACGTGAGATGGTGCGTCTTTGCAGGAGTTCTAACCTCCAGAGTGTTGAAATTTACCGTTGCGTTTCCTATTTGCATCTCTTCCGGAAGTTCAGCGGCCGGTTCCTGTTCTTTTGCGCTTTGGAGTTGGTGCAGCTTCAGCATATTTCGGATTCGGGCGAGAAATTCGTCCAGATCAAACGGCTTGGCGAGGTATTGGTTCGCGCCAACGTCAAACCCACGCGCTTTGTCTTCCGGGAGTGTTTTGGCCGAGAGGAACATGATCGGCGTGAGGATCCCATGCTCGCGCACCTGAGAACAGATCGTAAAACCGTTCACGCCCGGGAGCATAATGTCCAGCACAATGACATCGAACGCCCCCGGCTCGGTCAGGAGGAGGGTAAGCGCCTCGTTTCCGTCATGGATCAACGTCACGTCGTAGAGTTCGTGTTCCAGTGAAAAACGGATTCCATCGGCCAGATTTACTTCATCTTCGACGACTAAAATACGAGGTTTCTTTTCTGCTTCTGTGTTCATCGGCTCAGTATTACAGGAAAAGGGACGGTTCTGTATCGGCTCGATTATTATACCATATTATCTTATCGGTACAAGTTTAAAACACGCAAAATAAAAAAATTTTTCTAATTTTAACGATTTTATGGATTTTTCTGGTAAAAATAGCCGATAAAAGAGATGGAGTGTTTCAAGCACTCTGGAAGTGTGTGTATATGGCTGAAATTTGTTGAAACTTCGGTCAGAAATTTGAAAGGATTCAAAAATGAAAAAGACCTTCAGAATAATCGTCTCAGAAATTCTGGCGATTCTCTTCGGAATGGCGATTTGTACCGCTCAGGCCCAAATGATGGGTGTTCCGACAGACCGTGGAGGATGTCCAATTTACGCGAATCAGGAAGGGTATTACGGCCTGAACGGCGGCTGCGCCAGCGGAAACTGCGGAAACCATGCCGTGGGGCCGATGGTCGCCGGTGGTTACGCTGGAATGGCGGCGCCTTGTGGTGCGCCTTGTGGTGCGCCTTGTGAGATGCCTTGCGAGGCTTCCTGTCCTCCGGTTTATCCGGTCAGCTGCGGTCCGTGCTTTCCGTGCGGTGGCTGCGGCGGTGGACTTTTGGGCAGAATCTGGAACGGCCAGAACTATTGGCAAGGTCCCGGCTGCAGTGAACGCGTGATTGACGAACTGCGCAAGAGCTGGTATCCCTGCGCGTGCTGCGACGTTACAGGTGAACCGTGCTGCAGCGCCAACACGATCGGCTCCGGTTTACGCAGCAGCCAGATCGTTACGGGTGCCCCGGTGAAAATGAACGCTGGCCAGCCTGAAAAGGGCTTTTATACTGCTCCGTCACCGTACTGTGGGTCCCAGGTCCCGTTCCAGGGTGCGACCCCGGTGCCGGCCCAGGGTGGGTGCAAATCCTGTCAGGGCGGCATGAACTTTACGGCCGTTCAGCCTCAGCCGACTCAGCAGATCGTTTATGGTCAGCAGACCTACGCTCAGCCGGCTCAGCAGACCTACGCTCAGCCGGCTCAGCAGACCTACGCTCAGCCGGCTCTTAAACCCTATCCCCAGTCGGCTCAACAGACTTATGTTCAGCCGGTCCAGTACCAGGAACCCGTTCGCGAAACGTCGAAATTCCGGAGTTCCGGCGCGCTTCACTATCGTGCCAATTACACGCCTTCAAGCGAAGTTCCGGGTTATCTGAAAGCCCAGATGAACGCGGAAAAAGAGGGTATTGGGTTTGAAACGGCGAAAGCTGCCCGTACGCAGGATACCCAAAGCGCCTGGCGTCCGGTGAGTTACAATCAGGTTTCCGATTCAGTGGAAACGGTTATGACTCCGGCTCCCCGCGTGGAAGGTTCCGTTTTGGCAGCCCCTCCGGTTCAGACGGATGCGATGGTTTATCCGGCAGGTGTTCCGATGGGAGACTGTGGCGTCCCGTGTAGTGATTGTGGTGTTCCCTGCGGCGATTGCTGCGCTCCTTGTGGAGGCTGTGGCCCTTGCTGGGGTCCCTGGGGTGGATGCGGGCGTTACGGCGGAATGTGGCCGGGACTTATCCCGCTGGCAGGTGACGCGGTGCGATTCACTGGCCGCGTGGCGTATCGTACAGGTCGTGCCGCCGTGGTTGGTACGGGACTGGTGGCTTGGGGTGGTCTGCGGACGGTCGGAGCCGTTTTCTGGAATCCGAACGTCATGGGCCCCATCGTTCCGGGTCCCGGAGTTCCGGTTGCGGCTGCCGCGCCGATCGATCCGGTTTATGCCGAAAACGACATGTACCTGAACGCCTCCAGCGCTTCGGGACATCCTGCGGCACTTCAGGCGTCCAACCTTTATGAGAATCAGTACTACCCGCAAAACTACTCGGTGATTTCCGACACGGTCGTCTCTCCGGCGGTCCCGGGTGTTCCGGCGGCAGTACCGGCAAATACCGTGGTCGCGACTCCCGCTTCGGCTACACCCTCCGCCAGCCTTTTGAGTTACCAGACCCAGCGTGTGATGCTGGAGGATGGAACGGAAGTGATTCTGGAACATGACGCAATGACACCACAGAACCGCGCGCTCAACTCCTCCGTCCAGTATATGGCCTCGAATAACTCCACGACTCCGGCCCTTTCGGCTCCGGCTCCGGGAGTGATTCCTGTAAGTATGAACGCACCGGTCGCCTCAAACGTTTCGATGAAACAGGCAGACACGTCAAACGCAATGCCCGTTCAGACGGTTCCGGCTGAAATGTACCCGATCGTCGCCAGCGAGCAGCCGCAAATTCAGCTTGCTCCGGGTGAAGTGCTGGTTTCCCAGCAGGATTACATTCTGGAACCGGCCGGAACGCCAAGTGCCGCGGAGCCGAATGGACTCGTGCCCGTGGAAGAAAACGTTCCGCTGGAAAAGATTCAGCCGAATGAAGAAAACGTTCCCGCCACTGAACCGGTTCGTGACGCCAAAGTGACGAAAGTTTCCTTCGAGCAGCCCGTTCCCAAGCCTGAAGTTTCCATCATTCCGGCTTCTGTGCCGTCGGAAGAACGGGAAACGGAATCCGGTTGGAAAGTCCGTGTGACCTCGGGAAGTGATTCCCTTCTGGGACTCAAATCCGCTACGCCGATGAAGTGATCAGGAGGTTAATTTAAAGCGCAAGGGGACGATGTTTCGGCATCGCCCCCTCTTTTTGTCTTGGGATCAGAAAATCAGGATCCCCCACTTTCCGAACTTGATCGTCTCACCCGTTTCGACTTTCTTCTGAAAAAGTGTCACTGTGTCGTTTGCACTCGTTCCGAAAAGCGTAAATTCCGGCTTGGCGGCCTTTTCAAATCCCTGCGAGAGAAGAAACTCCGCAAGAGAATCCCGGTTCCGGTTTGGCATCGGTGTGACGACGTACGCCCAGCCGCTTTTCACGCATTTCGCCTCGGTCGAGTCGATCGTCGAAAGGAGGAAATTCCGGTCCTTCAGGTAGTCCGGGACCTCGTTATTGCGGTACTCGCGGTTGGTGAAGAGTTTGCAGCCGGTCTCAAACGTCGTGACGGAATCGCCGCTCTGAACGGGTTCGAACTGCGCTGCCGGCCCGGTCTGGAACGGTTTCCCGTCTTTGTTCGGGTTCAAAACCACTTTCTGGCTTGCGGGCGCGACCGACTGACCCGTCGCCTGGTTCAC